>NZ_JAYFEQ010000168.1:0-5058 GCF_055795085.1 Phormidium sp. CCY1219
CCCTCGTAGGGCTTAGGCTGGTCAGCTACCTAAAGTCAGGGGCTAGAAGCCCCGTCTCTTTAGCGCGGGGTGCTGACATTTCCCCTCGGCAATATGAAATTATAATAATGGGCTATCCACAAGGGTCGGGCAACCCCCTTTCTCATCATATCGAAATTCGAGCCAATTTTATGACAGACTATCGGGATAAAATTTATCACTCAATCGCCAGATTGCGCCAACTGACCCAAGTCAATGCGATCGCCCGTTGGAAACGGTGTGACTCAGACCTCCCGGTTTGCGAAGCGACAAACCCCCAGGTGTTCGAGAAATGGCCGATCGCCTCGGTGAACCATCGCGCCCATGTGAACTGGGCCTCGGGGTCGCAGGGTATCTGGTTGGCTCAGCAGTTCGTCGCACCTTCTGCATTGCACGGCTATCCCCTAGCCGGCTGTTGCTGGCGCTTGGCCCTCAGTTGGTGGGCGGAAGATGCCCAAATTTTCGTTAACGGGCAACTCGTGCAACGGGGGGATTTGTTCGATTGCAATACTCGCCTTTGCTTGCATACCAGTGTATCGCCTAATGCGGCGATCGCGGTGGCTATCCGTCTGGTGAGTCCAGGTCACGATCGCGGCGCATTGGTGCGATCGCTTTGCCTTTACGAACAACCGGATTCCCCCCGCATCGACCCCGGTTTTCTCGCAGATGAATTGGCAGTTTTCTGTCACTTCGCCCCCCGCAATTCCGATGGGGAATCTCAACTGGCTACCCTCTCTCAATTCCTCGAGGATATCCCTTGGAATGCTTTACCCCACAGCGTCCCCCAATTCGAGCGATCGCTGTTTCAATTGCGCACAACCCTTCGCCAAACGTTCCACACTGAGGCGAAAATATTCCTCATGGGTCACGCCCATTTAGACTTAGCTTGGTTGTGGCCAATTTCAGAAACGTGGGACGCCGCTCAGTCTACTTTTGCCTCAGTTCTTAATTTAATGGAAGCGTTTCCCCAGCTTACTTTTTCTCATTCTACCGCCGCTTTGTATGCCTGGATTGAAGAAAATCGCCCGGATATGTTTGCGGCGATCGCCCGTCAAGTCAAAGCGGGACGATGGGAAGTGGCGGCGAGTTTATGGGTAGAACCGGAACTGAATATTATCGGCGGCGAATCTATCGCGCGACAAGTGCTTTACGGGCAGCGTTATTGTCTGGAAAAATTCGGTCAGCTCTCTCCCGTCGCATGGCTTCCCGATAGTTTTGGCTTTTGCTGGCAATTGCCGCAATTTTTTAAATTAGGCGGCATCGAATACTTCGTCACCCAAAAGCTACGCTGGAACGATACTACTGAGTTTCCCTATGATTTATTTCAGTGGCGATCGCCCGATGGTACGGAAATTTTTAGCCTCATGTCTGCACCAATTGGCGAAGGTATCGACCCGGTAAAAATGGCCGATTATGCCGCCAATTGGCAGCAAAAAACTCGGGGGAATGATTGCTTGTGGTTGCCCGGAGTGGGAGACCACGGCGGCGGACCAACGCGGGATATGTTGGAACTGAGCGATCGCTGGCAAAGTTCTCCCTTTTTCCCCCCCCAAAAGTTTACCACTGCCTCCGCCTATTTGCAACACTTGCACCGCTGGGCAAATGAGCGCAAAAATCACGATTCTTCCCCTACCCTTCCGGTATGGAACGATGAACTCTATTTAGAATTTCACCGGGGCTGCTACACCACGCATGGCGACCAAAAATCCTTTAACCGTCGCTGCGAACAGTTGTTATATGAAGCGGAACTGTTTTCTGCTTTGGCCACCATTATTGCCGATGCACCTTATCCGAAATCCGCACTAGAAACTGCATGGAAACAGGTGTTATTTAACCAATTCCACGATATTTTACCCGGTTCGGCAATTCCGGAAGTGTATCGCGAGGCAAATGAAAATTGGCGCGCCGCCAAACGCCAGGGCAAAGAGCTTTTAAATCGGGCATTGCATGCGATTTCCCCGCACATTTGCCCCGCCCCACTATCCTTTCTCTGCGAGGCTCAACCGATAATTGTTTTCAATTCTCTCAATTGGCAGCGTTCGGAAATTGTGGCAATAGAATTACCGGAAAGCAATCCATCGGATAGGGAATGGCAAGTTTATAATAGTGCCGGAAAATCGCTGCGATCGCAGCGCAGCAAAACTACCTTATTCTTTGCCGCTGAAAATATCCCCTCTATCGGTTATCGCGTCTTCTGGCTAATGCGATCGCCCCAACAAACTTCCCCCTCCCACCCTCCTTCTCAGCCTAAGCCTGGAAACGCTAAATCCGAGAATATGTCTCCTAATATTCTCTCCCAAAAAACACTCAATTATCCCGATAATTCCCCCAAGCAATTTATCCTCGAAAACCCACATTTGCGCGTTGAAATCGACCCCAAAACCGGAGAAATATGTCGCCTATTCGACAAAAAAGCCAACCGAGAGGTGCTAACCGCTAACGGAAATCAACTGCAAGCTTTTGAAGATAGCGGGCAATATTGGGACGCTTGGAATATTGACCCCAATTACCCGCAATATCCTTTACCCGCCCCCCGCTTGCAAGCGCTAGAATGGGTGGAACGCGGCGAACTCTTGCAGCGCTTGCGCGTGGTGCGAAAACTGGGCGAATCGGAGTTTATCCAAGAGTACCGATTAGCCGCCGATTCATCGGTTTTAACTATTGCCAACCAAGTCAATTGGCAAGGGCGTCACGTGATGGTGAAAGCCGCATTTCCGGTGAATTTAAACGCCGAAAATGCTACCTATGAAATGCCCTGCGGTGCGATCGCGCGTCCCACAAAACCGCAAACTCCCGCCGAACAAGCGAAATGGGAAGTGCCGGCAATAAACTGGGCCGATATCAGTGCAGAAAATTACGGCGTCAGCATATTAAGCGATCGCAAATACGCCTATGATGCCCAATGCGATCGTCTGCGCCTAACCCTGCTGCGCGGTTCCACTTGGCCCGATCCAGCCGCCGATATCGGAACCCACGAATTTACTTATGCCATTTATCCTCATTCGGGAAACTGGAAATCCGCTCAAACCGTTCGACGCGGCTATGAGTTGAATTTCCCCTTACAAGTCCGAATTCTAGATAAATTCTCCGCGCAACCAGCAGCCAACAAATTCTCGCCTAAACCTACAGCCAGTTTTGTGGATTTATCCGCAGAAAATCTAGTGATTATGGCGTTAAAGCAGGCGGAAAACAACCCGCAGCGCTGGATTTTACGCTGTTATGAATCTATGGGCGAAGAAGCTCAACTTACCCTCACCAGCGATGTGGGATTGCAATGGCTTCGTGCTGTGGATATTTTAGAAAGAGAAATGGATTCACCAGAAAATTTTTCTGAGGAAAATTCAGTGAGTATCTCCCCCTGGAAAATATCCAGCTTTGAATGTATTTCTCGTTAACCCTATAAAGTGTAAAATTCCCACGATCCTCGAATTATCTGTTATCAAAGGATGGTTGTCTCGAAAGGTGCAGTACCCTTGGGAAAAGCTTTCCCGTGGTGTCTGGGAAGGAGTCAATGCAATTTAATCCGGGGGAGAAAGAAAACGAAAGCTGGTTAAGTCGCGACTTCCTTCTCGCCCCTTTCTCAATTGCAGAAAAAATGCAAAACCGCCTAGAGTGCTGCAATAACCGGGTTTGGGTGCATTTTTAGGAAAATTTTCGCCTTGCCTCTAGGCAAAAAGTCACCACAGTGATAGGATAAACCAATCAGCGTTAAAACTGAGTCGGGTTTCATTCGTATCCTTGCGGGAATTAAACCGATGCATATCAAAAAGAAGCATCAATCATCCAGCGATCGCCAAGGGCGAAATCTGTTAGAAAGGGCTGAATATCTCTGGCTTCTGGCTTCAGGGGTGGGAACCGTGGCGACGGCGATTTCTCAGCAAGTGCTGTATGTCGCCGCGCCCCTGCCGATCGCCATTGCCTTGCATTTTACCAACCAATCTCGACGCTTGAACCGCCATCGATCGCAAACTACTGCCGAATTGACGCAAATGCAGGATCGAATCGATGGATTGCCCGCCCCCCCAAATCTGGATCCGATTCGCGATCGCCTCGATGACATGGAACAAACCACTGAGGAATTACAACAACTCGAAACCCAAGGGCAACGATTACAGCACACACTCGCCGTCGCGATCGCCCAACTCGAAGCCACCACCCAGCAGCTACAACAGCAAACCCTGTCTCGCGAACAACAGACGCAAGCCGCACTTGACGCACTCCACACTCAACTGCAACAGTTAATCCCCACCCTCACGGATATAGAAGGATTAAATCAGCGGATGGAATCGGTGGAACATCATCAGGAAGATATTTTGCAGCAAGTGCCGCAGTTAATAGATACCCTCACCCAACTGCAGCAGCAAACCGCTACCCGGGCAGAAATCGAAGCTAAATTAGCGCAGTTTTCCCAGCAATTAGACAGCTTGCATCTCCTCGATCGGGCATTTACCCCCGCTTCGCAAGAGAAACGGAGTGAGGCGGAAACCGCGATCGCTTCTGCAACCCCCACCCTAGAACCCACTGATGTTTCTATCTACAACAGCCAGGATTATCCCACGGCGCAGGAGTTTACCGATGCGGAAGTGATGGATGTTTCTTTCCATCCAACCACACACAATTCTCCCTCGGATCTGATTTGGGCGATCGTGCGCGAAGGCAAAGAAGGCAAAAATCTTAGCGATCTGGATCTGCGAAATTCCAACCTGGCGGATGCCAATCTCAACGATGCGAATTTGATTCGCGCTAACCTCAGCGGTGCAAACCTCACCCGCGCTAATCTCAGCAATGCCGATTTGCGCTATGCCAATCTCAACGGTGCGATTTTGAGCGGTGCAAACCTGAGCTGGGCTAACCTGCGCTATGCCAATCTCAGCAGTGCAAAACTCATTGATGTCAATTTAAAAGGTACCGACCTATTTGGCGCTACCATGCCCGATGGTTCCCCCTATCATCGCGCAAATTAGCCCACCACAAAATTTGGCGGCGGGATGTTGACATGGAGTGTGGAGGTGATATAATAATTTTTAAGGCTAATTTCGA
>NZ_JAYFEQ010000169.1:0-4965 GCF_055795085.1 Phormidium sp. CCY1219
AGTCAATGAATGAAAAATGAATTTTGTAACTCGTTCCCAGGCTCAGCCTGGGAACGCCTCCCCGAGGCTCCGCCTCCGGCAACAAACGGTTCAATAATTAACCGCTTATCGACCATAAAAAGCAGTTAATTGCTGACAATTTGCCCGAAATAGAAAGGGAAATCATCCAGGTTTTTCCTCAATCCACAGGCGCGATCGCAATTTGTACTTCACTGCGCTTTAGGGGTTCTGGGGTCATTGGGGAATTGTAAAGCAACCGTCGGGGACAACCCACCGCTTTGTATTCCGGATGGGCCTGCAACCACCCTTGCAAGCGCTGCAAATGGGTTTCGTAACTCGACCAACTGTAAGCGCCTTGAATGCCAATACTGACCACTTTCATCGGCGGATAATCCGTGACTTTCACATCCGAACCGATGTTTTGCGGCTCAATTTCGCGATCGGGATAGAGAAAAGAAACCTCCGCTTGACTGGGGGTTTCTACTTGAATCGCAGAAGCATCGGTATAGCGCACTTCTACTGGGGTGGTCATGGCAATTTGATTGCGGCTAATGTGATTGTAAAGCGGGTCAAATGCCACCCGCGTCGCTTGCTGTACTTGTCCCTGATAGGTATAGGTGACAGCGCGATATCCGGGATAGTCTTTGACGGCGATCGCCTCCGGTTCGGTGGGTTTGGGAAATCCTTTGGGTAAAGAAGCTGACATCAGTAATTTTTCATCCGATATTTTAAACTCTAAATTATACCGCAACCGGAATAATTTTGTAAACCGAAACAGTTTTTTTCTCAATTTTATTCCCCGACCTATACCGCTGCCAACTTCTCCCTAAATGCCGATGACAATAGGAGTAAAAAAGTGGCGTTTTCCGGTGTATCCCCCATCCCAGCAAACGCCGGATGCGTGACGCAAAGTCGCCAATCTGGGGTAATTTTTGCTGGCCACAGTAGGGAAGAATTGCCGAAAAAATGATAGAATAGAATACGGGTTAAAGAAAGACCCCAATAATTGAGCAGAGGTACGGGGGAGAAGTGGAACCTCAGCTCGGGTTGCCCAGTTTATACTGGGAACGAGTCAGTGGAATAAAATAATAGTAAGCCAGAAGTTATTCCCACAGGGGAACTCGGATCGGGAGCGTCGCTTCGATGCTAGTAGTTGAAACGCCCCTGTTTAGGGGTAGGGCATGGGAACTGTGAAACGCTATCAAAGGATGGAGATGAATTCAACAAACAACCCATTGGGGAGGCATCAAACCAGAGGGAGAAGAGGGTGGATTTCCCAGGCGATCGCCCCTCTGTTCGCCACGGTTTTTGCGATCGCTTCGGGATCTGTACTCCCGACTTCTGCGGCGGAAAGACTCACCCTGCGTCTCGGTCCGTGGTCAGGAACGATCGCCATTTCCGACCTAGAAGAATATGCCAAAACGGGCAAACTTTCCGGTCAACTCGAACCCCTCAGCCCCCTTTTCCCCCCCGGATTGCGAGAGGTGTTATCCCAACGGGTAGAAATCGACCCGGAAATGACCGACGAAGTTATCGATAAACTCTTTGAATCGCCAGAAGGAAACCGCTTACTTCGCACCCTGCTGCTGCTGGTTCCCGAGAGTACCATCGAAGAAATGAAAGCAGCGATCGCCTTAGTCGCCAGCAAAGGAAACGGTCTGAGTTTCTTAGGCATTTTAAAAGCTTTACCCGGGGAAACCATTACCCTGGATGCCACCAGCATCATCGGCGTCGCCTCTCGCCTGAATCTCTCCTATCTAGAAGGGCAAATCCTCAAAACCCGCCTCGAAACCGCCCTGGAAGTGGAGACAGACCCGTTTTACCCCAGCTTCGACCCCGCCGCCAAAGGCCCGCAAACCGTCTCCGCGCAAACCCTCACCCTGGAAGATACCCAGCGCAACCGGGAAATCGCGGTAGAGATTTATTCCAGTCCCAATTCCTCCGGACCGTTGGCGGTCATGTCCCACGGATTTGCCAGCGATCGCTTCTTTTTAGAATACCTGGCCCGCCATCTCGCCTCCCACGGTCTCACCGTGGTCAGTGTGGAACACCCGGGCAGCAACGAAGCGTGGTTGCAACAGCTACCCGTCACCTTGGATCCGACGGATTTAATCGAAGCCGAGGAATTTCTCCATCGCCCCCGGGATATCCGCTTCGTGCTCGACGAACTCGAGGCATTGAACCGTCAACCCGGAACGTTTTACAACCAGTTCAACACCGCAGAAACTGTGGCGATCGGACATTCCTTGGGCGGATACGGCATTTTGGCCCTAGCCGGCGCAGAAGTAGACTTACCCCATTTGCGCGAGGTGTGTCAAAAGCAGCGCAAGTTAGGGCAATCCCCGGCGGATTTATTGCAATGTGCCGCCGGGAAATTGGAAGGAAACCGAGTCAACTTGCGCGATCGCCGCATCAAAAGCGCGATCGCCCTCAATCCGATGGTGGGAGACCTGTTTGGCCCGCAAGGACTGGAGAAAGTCCAGACCCCCGTGCTACTGTTAAGTGGCAGCGATGATTCCTGGGCACCGGCGATCGACCATCAACTGGCACCGTTTCGCCAACTCCCAGAGCCAAAATATCTCGTGAGCGCGATCGGCGGCAATCATTTTAGCGCCAGCGATCCGGACAATCCCACTTTAGTGGAAACTCAAACCACCTTACCCGAAGACCCCAGCGACGCCGAAACTCAAAATCTACGCCAACTGGTTCGCGGTGTGAGCTTGGCATTTATCAAGCAGAACACTCCCGAAGCGAAAACCTACGCTCCTTTTTTAACCGCAGCTTACGCCCAATCTCTCTCTACCGAAGAGATTGCCCTGCGTCTAAATCGGGAACTTCCCGACAGGTTGGCCCGCTGGATCGAAAGTCGCGAAGAAATCAGCCAACGGGACTGACGGGGGTTTCAGTGATGGCGATCGCTCCTTTCACCACTGCCGCGATCGCCGCCCTACGATCGTAATTAGCCACATTCCCCCTTTTTATCCTTGGAAAACATCATTTATGGATAGCTTATTTGCGTTGAGCGTTCCCCTCCTCTTTACTTTAGGTTACGCGATTAGTGCCTTAAAAGTCATCAATCAAGGGGATGAAGCCTTGGTGGAACGATTTGGTAAATTCAACCGCAAACTCGACCCGGGAATTAATTTTGTCTGGCCTTATTTAGAAAGTCTGGTGGTAGAAGATACGGTTCGAGAGCAGGTTTTGGACGTTCCGCCCCAAAGTGCCATCACCCGCGATAATGTGGCCATCCAAGTGGATGCGGTGGTCTATTGGAAAATTATGGATTTAGAAAAGGCATATTATGAAATTAATAACATTAATTTGGCTATTAAAAATTTAGTGCTCACCACCTTGCGATCGACTATCGGCCACATGGAGTTAGAAGAGACCTTTTATTCCACGGATGAAATCAATAAACGAGTGTTAAAAAATCTAGACGAGGCAACTTCAGGATGGGGAATTAAAGTGTTGCGCGTGGAAGTCCAAGATTTAGATCCGCCTACTCGGGTACTGGAATCGATGGAAAAGCAACGGGCGGCAGAAATCCAAAAACGGGCGGCGATTTTAGAAGCAGAAGCCACCGCCGAATCGGTGCAGCTTATTTTAAAGTCTTTAAGCCCACAAATGAGCAGTGAAGAAGTGCTGAAATATTTGATTGCCAAACGGTATATGGATGCCAGTCAGGAATTGAGCAAAAGTCCGAATTCTAAAGTAATTTTTATGGATCCGAAGGCAATGTCCGATGCCTTAGCGGAGTTGATGCAAACGCCGGTTAATTCAAATACGTTGTTTCCGAATGGGAATTTTCCGCCGGGGGGGAATCCGCCTTCTGGGGGGAATCCGCCGTCTGGAGGGAATCCGCCGTCTGGAGGGAATTCGGGGAATGGATCGGGGTCTGGGGGGAATTGAGAATTGAGATGTTGGTTTTTATTTCTTAATTCTCAATTCTCAATTCTCAAGGGCTAACACCTGCTTTAAGGGCGATAAATGGCATCGGCGACGCGACAGACATCGTGCATTTCAGGGATGTCGTGAACGCGGATAATGTCCGCACCGGCGGCGATCGCGGCACAACAAGTCGCAGCGGTCCCCCAGACTCGTTGTTTGGGGTCGCTTCGCTCGAGGATGCGACCGATAAAGCTTTTGCGCGACGGACCGACAAGCAGGGGAAGACCAAAGGACCGAAAGGCACAGAGTTCTCTGAGCAGTGTCAGGTTATGGTCGTAGGTTTTGGCAAACCCGATCCCCGGATCGAGGATAATCTGGTGTCGCGGAATGCCGGCGGCGATCGCGGAGGCGATTTGACGGGCGAACAATGCGCTAATCTCGCCGATTAAATCTCCATAGTCGGTGAGTTGCTGCATGGTTTGCGGCGTCCCGCGCATGTGCATCAATACAAACGGAACCTTCAACTCGCTGACCACCGAGAGCATTTCCGGGTCTGCAGTACCGCCGCTGACATCGTTGACGAGATCCGCACCGGCTTCGATCGCCGCTTTTGCCACCTGCGATCGGTTGGTATCTACCGAAATCGGCAGATTGCAGCCGCGATCGCGGCGTAGGGCTTGGATAATGGGTACCACGCGATCGCGTTCTTCGTCCAGGGGCACCTCGGTGGCACCTGGTCTGGTGGATTGACCGCCGATATCGAGAATATCGGCACCGGAAGCGATTAAATGCCTAGCCTGAGCCAAAGCCGATTCCGGGCGATCGAACAGCCCTCCATCGCTGAAACTATCTGGGGTGACGTTAAGCACCCCCATCAGATAGGTGCGCTGACCCCAGTGGAAGGGGCGATCGCGGATGGTTATCGTCCTCGGTGCCGGTGCGTGATTGAGGGTGGAGGGTTGATGGTTCATGGTGGAGCGATCGGTTGATTGGGGTTAAACTTCATGGCTACCAAACTTAGATAAGTCTGGTCTTCTGGTCAGGTGAGCTTGGGAAAATAAAGTCTTACCAAGCCCC
>NZ_JAYFEQ010000170.1:0-1567 GCF_055795085.1 Phormidium sp. CCY1219
CTGGACAGTGAAAAGTTCTCTATGACCCCGAGAGTGTCGCTCTATGACCTCAAAAAAATGGACCGGCATAAAACCAGTCCATAAGTCATACTGGTAAGTATTCTACGCTTAACCAGTATTACCATTATGGCCCCAAAAGATCGAATTGAACAAATCCTCCAAAGTCTACGACCCGCATTCAGCCGTGAGGCGGCGTTTGAATGGTTCGTGATTATGGTCTGGGGCATTCTGTTATGCAATCGATCCCCTGCCATCACCAGTTATCTGAATGCAGTGGGCCTAGGTGAATTCTACTATGACCATGCTCTCCATTGGTTTCACGCTACAAGTTGGAGTGCCAAAACATTATCGCTCCAATGGCATCAATGGTTGATTTCTCATAACCATGTCAAACGGTTGAAAGGTCAACCTATTTATATTGGGGATGGCATTAAGGTGGCGAAAGAAGGCCGAAAAATGCCCCTTGTTAAAAAATTACACCAAGAATCAGGTAATGTAACCAAACCGGAATGGATTCGGGGTCATTATTTTGGAGCTATTAGTCTTTTATTACAATCTAAGGATTCTTTAGTCGCTGTCCCGATTACGTTTGAAATTCAAGATGGAGTTCAAACACTTGATATAAATTCACCGACTTTAGTTGATAAAATGTCCGACTTATGTAGGGCTTACATGAAAGCTGGAAGTTACGCCATCTTAGATGCCTATTTTGCTTCAAAAAAATTAATTAAGCAGTTTCGGTCTGACTCAATTCATTTAATTACCCGGGTCAAGATTAATACAGTTGCCAAGCATCCGTTACCACCGTCCCCTGTGAAAAAAGGTCCTGGCAGACCTCGCACTTGGGGACCAAAGCTGGAATTACGCACGTTATTTAATGACCCCAATTCTTTAACAACTGAATCGTTATCCCTTTATGGAAAGAAACAGAAAGTCAGTTATCGTACAATAGATTTACATTGGGACTGTCCCGAAAATTTAGTGCGTTTTGTTTTGGTATTGTGGCCGGGAGGAAAACAAAGCATTCTGCTTTCAACAGACCTGGATTTATCGGGAGTAGAAATCATAACGGCTTATAGTTGGCGCTTTAAAATTGAAGTGACTTTTCGGACATTAATCGAACTTTTATCTGGCTTCAACTATCGGTTTTGGATGAAAAATATGGCTCCATCTTCCCGGGAACCTAAAAATATGAATATCCAAGACTACTCTGATAAGGACCTGGTGAATATCCAAGATAAAATAGAAGCATTTGAACGGTTTGTCAATCTAAATGCTTTAGTTTTAGGGATTTTACAAATTCTGAGTTTATCCATGCCCTTGACGATTTGGCAAGGTTTTTCGGGTTGGTTCAGAACCGTACCTAGCAGTGGTTATCCGAGTGAGCAAATTGTTCGGCTTACTCTACAACAATCGGCCCCTTCTATTTTAGCTGAAAGTCCACCCAGCTTACTTTTGACAAAATTCCTTCAGGCCAAAGAGTTATTCATGCAGATGGCCATACACAGACGCATTGGACCGTTAAAAGCCCCTTGATAATGATCTCATAGAACTTTTCACTGTCCAG
>NZ_JAYFEQ010000171.1:0-4387 GCF_055795085.1 Phormidium sp. CCY1219
TCCCCGGCTCAGCCTGGGAACGCCTCTGCGGAGGCTCTGCCTCCACAGGGAGCGCCGAACACCTCACAATAACCACATAAAATATCTCATACAAACAACAAACCCCACGAGTCGGCAAAATCTCCACCGACTCGTGGAGTCTACAAAGCTAGATGAGAATAGTGCAAACACTCAATCGTAAATGCTTTCACTGTAAAGTTCCGAGTCGGTTTTTAACCGACTTTAGCGATGAGGCGGGGACTTTGAGTCCCCGCCGGGTCCTGGAGTCTTGAATTTGGCCCCGATCGCATTCCATCCCCGGATAATTCCCCACACAATCAGGGCGGCGCACAATCCGAGGCTCACACTAATCCCGATCGCCAGGGTCATGGGATGGGGCGTATCGGTCCAGGGATACAGTTGCAGGGGCGGTGGCGGATCGGGGGGTTGCATGTAATAGGATAAGCTGCTGGCGATAACGCCGGAAATGCCAATGCCCACACCAACCAGGGTGACAACCAGTTCCAGTTGCCGATCGCGCTGTTTCTCGCTTTCGGCGTTCAGGCGATCCTGTTGCACCTGTTCGATTTCTACAATGCCTCGGATACTGGCGATCGCCTGTGCTAATAAGTTGGAGGCGGGTTTTAAATAGTTTAAATCCGCTTGGATTTGGGAGAGCAAGGTTGGACATTCTTTTTGCGAAAAATTCGCGAAAAAGTCCAGGGAGTTGTTGGTTTGCGATCGCAGGGTGTCCAGCAGGCGATTGTAGTTGCCGATTTGAATTTGAACCGTATTGAGGGTATATTCTAAATTCCTCAATTGTAGCGCATATTTCGGCGCAACGGCCATTAATTTTTTCAGGTCTTCTTTCAGGGTTTCCAATTCGCGATCGCTGAGGGATTTGCTCGCCACATCTCGGGCGATCGCGGTTTGCAATTCGGTTTCGATTTGAGTGCGAATCAACTCCTCGCAGGTGGCGTAGGTTTTCCGACTCAGTTGATAGGTATGAGCGATTTTATGGTAAGCTAAAAATAATTCCGGTAACTGAAAATAAATCGATTGTAGCTTTTGCGAAGTGGTTTCGCGCAGGTAGAACAAAATCAAAATGCGATCGCGCTGTTTTTTCGGGTTGCCATAGTCAAAAATATAGCTGCCCAAAAATTCCTGCTGCTGATAAAATTGTGGGCAAAAATCCCCGAACAGTTGGTGGCGCAATTCATCGGCGATCGGGCGCATCGCCTCCGGGGTTGGCGGAATCGTTTCCGGTAAAAATGTCCTTACCAGTAACGTTTGTCCTAAAAAGTCCGCCCTGTCATCGTTGAGGATAAAATCCTGGGGGAAAAACGCCGGAAATTCCTTCACCGACACCTTATCGCGCCCCTTTTCTTGGGGACGAAATAAACTCAGCATCAGCGCATAACTATCGTTAATCCGTTGCGGATAGAGCAAAAATTTATAACGCGGTTTTGTGCCATTGGGATTGCGTTCTGAACTTTCCCACCAGCGAAGTTGCCGATTTTTGAAATCGGTCTTTTTTAAGAGTTCAATGCTTTCTGCATTCAGATTGTCTGCCCGTAATTGCGGCGGATTTGTGGTAAAATCGAAATGCCGTTCCAGTTTCTTTAAAATCGGGTCGTATTGTTTCGCCACCACTTGCGGCGAATTCTCGAACGGTTTTAATTTTACGCTCAAACCTTTTTGCAGTTTGAACGCAAATAAATCGATATTCAACGCATAAACGAACTCGAGGGGGTTGGACATGGGAAAGGAAGTTAGGGGGGAATGAGTGAAATAGCCAACTAGCTGCATCCAAAGCAAGCTAGGAGATGATTTTACCTGAATTTTTTAGCTCGATTGAGATTGAGTGCTTTCCCGGGTTTTATCGATTTCGGCAACCATCATTTTGTTGGAAACCCGATCGCGATCGGCGGTGGGGTCTTTCGGCGGCGGTTCTTTTCCCGCTTCCAGCATATCGCAGCGCACTTGTATCCAGTCAGTATCATTCAATCGGGCTTCAATTTCCGGATAGCCTTCCGCCCAATCTAAAATAATCTCCGCCAATTCGTTCTCGTCATCCTCTGCACTTGCCAACTGGTTCCGCAGCGGGATTAAATACTCCCCATTTTGTCCAAATAACTCCCCACTGGGGCTTTTCCGTTCTTGCTGTAGCAAAGTCACGAAATCGATTAAGGCTTCGTAATTGTCATTCATCGCCGTTCCTCCAGGGTTCAGTTGCAAAGCAGGTCATTTATATGCTATTGTAGCATTAATTTCGCCTAAATCGCTCTGGGGAAAAATGCCCTTTTGCCCACCTCAACCCCACCCCCTCACTATCACAATCCAATACAGCCAAAAGCCGCCCAAGAATGCCACCCAGCAAACGGCGGATCCGGATAGCGACGACGCAATCGCGTCCGGCAATTTTGACACAACTTCTCCGGCGCTCGCACATCCTCCCGCAACCAGCGCACAAACTCCTCTCGCGACACGCTACGCAACCAGGTTTGTGCCCCTTGCAATGCCTCCACCGCAGACTGAGTGCCCCGGTGGAAATTGCGGTAAAAGCGCACCATTAAAAACGCCGTGGCAAAGTCATCCACCGACCACAAACTGCTAATCACCGTAGCACTCCCCGCATATAAAAACGCAATGGGCAACCCGATATATTCATCCACCACCTGACTGGAATCTACCAACCCGGTTTCGCAGGCAGAAAGCACCACAATCCGACAGCAAGGTATGTCTAAATTCGCGAAAATCTCCGTCAGAGTGAGACCTTGCAGGGCCGTATCCACCCGCCGCCCGTCGCGCATCGTGAGGTAGCGCTGTTCCGGCGGCGTCTCCGGAACTGCTGCAGGGGCGGCGCTGGGGGATAAAATTAACGCCGAATAGAGGGGATTCGCCGGATTGAAACTGCCGTGACAGGCGAAATGCAGGGATTCGCTTTGCTGCAGTCTCGCTAGGGTTGTCGGCGCAGACAGGGCAGTTTTGGTCGCGTCGCGATGGCGCAAAATATAGGTATTCGGGCGCAAGGGTTCGGCGATTTGTTCCACTTCCCGATCCGCATAGGGCAAATTGTCCGTGGGATTTTGTACCGCAAACAAGGATAACGGTTCCCTGGGGGTAGCGGGGGGGCGCTGGTGCAGGCGTTGCAGCAGTTGGCAACTGGGAACGTAACTCACCCCTCGCGCGAAGATATCCATCAGGGGACGTTTCTCCCGACTATCCCCCGGGGGACATCCGGGCACTGCATGCAGGGGAAATACATGCAAGAACCGATGGGGAACCAGAATCAGCTTGTCGCACTTGCCGGGAACTTTCGCCAAAATCTCCTCGATTCGCAGGATTTCCCCCAGGCGCTGCAGGCGGGGGGCGAGACTCTCTTGCCATGCTTTTTGCCGCTGCTGTCGTTCGGTGAGGCTTTCCCCCTGGCGGATGCGATCGTACTCCCGGAGATACTCGTCACTCCACTGGCGCAGGATGTCTCGTTCCTCTGGGGGGAAGGTTTCCACCCGGATATCCCCCCGGGTGATGATAAAGGTTTGCCACCCGGAATTCGCGCGAGTGCCGATATACCATTCCACAATCGCCGTCTTCTCGTCTAGGAGAGATTGAATCTCCCCCAGAGAAATGGGAGTGACGCGCTGGGTGAGCGTAAACTGCGGGTCGTTTATCGCCTCTAGCAGACTATCCCGTTGCTGGAGTAATTGTTGGCGCTGTTGAGCCAGGGTGAGATTCCCCGCCCCTGGGGAAGACTGCGCCGCCGGAAAAGCAGCGGACCGGGTATCCGTTGGCGGAGTTCCCGTCTCGCCGGTGGGAGACTCGCTATCCAGCAGTTGGGCGAGAATGGCGAGTTGGCGACGCACCTCCCGCAGTTGTTGCCGTTGTTCCTCACTGCCAGTTTTCGGTTCTAGGTCCGCATCCGCCATCATTTGCACCAGGGTGCGGGATTTACTCCGTTCCACCGTCATCAGGGCGAGGTCCAACCGCCCGACGCGAATGCAGGCATCTACCATACGTTCATACACATCCAAGGCATCCGCGATTAATTGCTGCCGGCGTTGCGCCGACTCCACCCATTCGCAACTTTGTTCCACCGCTTCGATGGCTAGGGTATAACCTTCACTGGCAATTTCCCACCATCCTTCCTCATATCCCAAGTGGCCCAAGTTGCGCCCGGTTTGCAGGCAATCGAGGGGAAACCCTGTCGGGGTTCTGATTTCCAGGGCATGGCGATAACAGCGAATCGCCCGTTCCAGATTCTCCCGCCGCTCTCCCCGGATGCGGTTGCGATAGGCTTCACCCAGATTATTTTGCGTCATCGCCCAATCTTCCGGATAGGCGGTGCGGGTTCTTACTTCTAACGCTGCCTCGTATGCCGCAATCGCCCGTTCCAGATTCTCCCCCC
>NZ_JAYFEQ010000172.1:0-439 GCF_055795085.1 Phormidium sp. CCY1219
CCAGTATCCAAGCAGCAAAGCGCTCTGGGTATTTTTCTGCCAGAAATTTGCACAAGTTATCATAAGCCATAGCGATTCGTTTTTAATGACCGGGATAGAAGTCCGGTGAGTCAACTATTTGATTCTAACTCAACTTTAACCCAGTCACTCAACTTGCTTGAAAAATGTTGTTAGTAGAATTCTCGTTTGATTGCCAACCTGAATGGAATGATAAGGGTCGGGTAAATTCAATAATTGCCCCGACCCTTCTGTTCTAGCGCGACTGCAACCAAGTCACTAAATCGCTCACTTCCGAGAAATCAAACAATGCCTCATTCAAATCTTCCAACTGAGATGTTGATAGTGCGCGAATGCGTTCCATCACCTCTGGTTCAATAGTCCCGAATCGACGGTTTAGCGGACGCATAATCATCGCGATCGCCTCTTGTTTTTTCCCCTG
>NZ_JAYFEQ010000173.1:0-261 GCF_055795085.1 Phormidium sp. CCY1219
TCCGTTATTATTGCAATTGGAACGAGAGGAACTGTTACAGCGGTTTAATTCATAATCAGCGTAGGGTGGGCAATGCCTACCCTACAATTTTTTGGATTTTATGGGATAATCTTGAGGTCAATCTTCCCAGAAAATTGTTTTGATTGAGCCAAATTGCCCAAATTTATCCGAGAAATTATCATTTCAATGACTCGATTAATTTACGACCAATTTTCCAAAGACTACTTAGAAGAATTGCTCTCTCCTTACGGGGAGGTAAAA
>NZ_JAYFEQ010000174.1:0-4097 GCF_055795085.1 Phormidium sp. CCY1219
GGCTAAAGCCGCAAGTTCGTTTTTCCTCCCCCGGCTAAAGCACGGGGGTTTCCAAACGTATCGGAGGTTATCATGATTCGCGACTTATTCATCAATGCTTCGTTGTCTCAGCAAATCAGTCATCACGATTGGAAACTGCTCCATAGCCTTTCCGAATCTTCTTTATCCTCAGAAGAGAGGCGAATGATCAAGCGGCTGATCCATAGCGTCAAACGCGGGTGGTTTCAGGTGTTAGCTTAATCTTTCCCCGCTACCCGATCGCGGTTCTCGCCCATATCCAATGGCAGAGAATGGCCGCAAAAGGGGAAAGATTGCCTGAGCCACGGGGCAACTCGCCTATCTTTCGATAAATTCAATTAATGATTGCAATAAGCCCTCGAGGGTATATTCCTTCGCTTCTACATCCACTTTTGAGAGTAATTCATTGCAGGTAATAGAAGTTTGAGGTCCAATTGAGGCAATACAAATTCCTTCTAATAAGCTTTGCCACGGTGAATTCGCTTCGCCGTCTGGAAAGCAAGCGTTATGCTGACGTTCGATTAATTTACAGAAATTTTTCACGGTTTTAGAACTGGCGAAGGTAATCGCATCAACGCGCCGATTTTTCAGCGCTTCCCACGCTACAGGGGCGATCGCTTTCGGACAACCCGACTCGTAAGCAGGCACCTCTTCAACTATTGCCCCTTGGCGGGTCAGTTCCCCCACCAGCACCTCTCGCCCGCCAGTTTCTACGCGCGGAAACAGAAGTTTTTTCCCGGATACATCTTCGGGAAAGTCCGCCACCAGGGAATCGGCGACGAAGTTGGGGGGAATAAAGTCCGGTTTTATGCAATAGGTTTTCAAGGTGGCGGCGGTTTTTTTGCCAACGACGGCAATTTTAATTCCCGCAAGCGCCCGGGTATCTTTGCCATTGGCAAGCAGGCGATCGCAGAAATAGCGCACGCCATTGGCAGAGGTCAAGACTAACCAATCAAATTCCTCTAGGGCGGCGATCGCGCGATCGAGCGGTTCCCAACTCGACGGGGGGCCAATTTCCAACGCCGGCATTTCGATCGCCGTTGCACCTGCATTTTCCAACATGGTGGTGAAGGTGCTGGATTGACCCGAAGATCGCGTCACTAAAATCGTTTGACCCGATAGGGGCAATTGAGAATTCTCATTTGGGGATTGCAAATTGCTAACTGAGGTTTCAGGCATAGAATCGGAAATTACAGAGGGCACGAATCGGTTTGCATTGTCTGCTAGTGTACGCTGTTTTTGCAGGTGGGGAACTTGCAAATAGTGGCGCAAACGCACCACATCGCCGATGGCGATAATCGCCGGCGAGAGGGTTTCTCCCCGGGTGCGATCGAGAATATCCGCCAGAGTGCCAGTCCACACCTGTTGGCGATCGCTTCCGCAGGCGCGCAGGATGGCGATCGGGGTCTGCGCCGACTTGCCGTGGCGCTGCAATTGCCATAAAATTTCCGGCAGTTTGCGCGTCCCCATCAAAATCACCAACGTGGGCATCGGCGTCAGATTTTCCCAGTCCAACTCATCGGGTTGGTGTCCGCTTAACACGGTAAAATACCGACTCAGCACCGGATCCGTCAGCGGAATCCCCGCCAGCAACGGCGCGGCTAATGCAGAAGAAATCCCGGGAATCACATCAAACGGACAATTCTGCGCTTTCAACGCTTCAATTTCCGCCGTACAACGACCAAAAATAAACGGATCTCCGCTTTTCAAGCGCACCACTCGCTTTCCTTCCCGGCATTTGTTCACCAATAATCGATTGATATCTGCCTGTTCCCAACTGGGTTTTCCCCCGCGTTTGCCCACCTGGATCTGCTCGCAACTCGCCGGTGTGAGTTGCAGCAGTTGCTCGTCTACTAGGGCGTCATAAATTAAAACATCCGCTTGCGCCACTCTCTGTTGCGCTTCTACGGTAAGATAGGCTACATCCCCCGGTCCGGCTCCCACTAAGTAAACTTGTCCCATTGTTTCGCTTTCCATTGCTCCACTCCTATCACCTGGGAAAATTTCTCATCCCGTTTTTTCATCCTTTATTATAAAAATCAACGATCGGGATTATAACTCGTTTTGCGCCTCGCACCGGGGCAATTATTGTCACAGTAGTAGAGACGCGATTAATCACGTCTCTACAGGGAAGCTACGCCTCGCACAGAGCGTTTCCGCGAGGCTGGAAACGATTCAAAATGAGTCAAAAAATCTTCCGAAAAGTGGCCAAAAAAACGCTATAGTAGTTTCTATTCGGAGTTGTTTGTATTTTGCCAATCCTAGCCGATGTCGAGCCAGCCGCAAACCATTTCTCTGCTGTGTCCCTCTTGGGGACGCCCGGAAAAAGCGCTTCGCTTGTGCCTGAGCGCGTTAAATACAGCAGCTAAACCCAAACGAGTGGAAATGCTGTTTTATGTGGATGAAGACGATCCGAAACAGGCGGAGTATTTGAATTTGTTTAAAGCCCACAAGCGAGAATTCGATGCATTTCGGCGCTGTGGTTTTATTATTGGAGAAGCGATCGGGATTTCCAAAGCGTGGAACGAATTGGCGCGTCGTTGTGACGGCAATTTATTGATTATGTCCGCCGACGACCAAACCTATAATGATTTTGGCTGGGACGATCGCCTGGATGTGGAAACCCAAGCTTATCCCGATGAAATCTTTTGCATGTGGTTTAATGAGGGACATTGGGGCGGACAACTTTGTACCTTTCCGATTGTGTCGCGCAAATGGTGCCAAACTTTGGGCTATTTTACTACAGGTTTGTTTGAATGTCTTTACGATGATATGTGGATTTGGGAGTTGGCGAAACGAGTGGGTCGCTTGCACTACATTCCAGATATTTTAACCGAACACCTTCACTGGGGATACGGTAAAGCGGCGATCGACGCGACCTATGCTAAAAAACAAGTGACGCGCGATCGCCAATTAAAACCCGCCGTTTATCGCGATATGGATTTATATTGTCGCACGATTCCCTATCGCGAAACCGACGCCCGACGACTGGCGGCGGTGATGGAAGGGGAGGTGAAGTTACAACCGGTGGATTGCATGGTTCCCGGCAAATCTAGCATTTTCGATCGCCGAGAACCCCGCTAACTGGAAACTCCTATGTTCTGGCAAAAACCAGATTAAATACATAGGGGGAATTGTAATAGCGATCGGGAGATAATTTAACCAGATGCGGCGCTTCATTTCTCAGTAAATAAGGCGTATATCCCATCGCGCCCATCAACTCCCGCAGTTGCGTTTCGCTGGTGCCCATTTTCTGCAAAGCAAAGCGATTGATTTCGCAAATCACATAGGGAACCCCCGACCGAAACAGGGTATTTTCCGCACCTTGGAGGATTTGATATTCCGCTCCTTCCGCATCGATTTTAATCAACTTTAAAGAGTTTAGCGGCTTGTCTTTTAACAAGTCGTCCAGAGTGGACATTTGCAGGGTTTCGGTTTGGGGGTTGAGGCGGCTTTTTTTGTTGATTTTATGCAATCCCACATCCCACAACGCATGCCCACCGTCATTATCGGCATTGATAAAAAATTCCACCGCTTTGTTTTCTCCCCCCAAAACCGTGGGAAAAATTTCGATATTTTCTAACTGGTTGGCAGCGATATGATGGCGAATCCAATTAATATTAATGGCGTTGGGTTCGACGCTGAAAACTTGGCCGTTTTCTCCTACTAAGAGGGCAGCAATGAGGGAATAATAGCCAATATGGGCACCGATATCGATGAAGGTATCCCCGGGAGTTAAAACTCGCTGTAACAATTTGGTTTCGGCGGGTTCGTAGAATTGCCCCTGGGAAAAATAACTCCACATGATTTTTTGGCTGAATTGTTCGATGTCCAGGTAAAGTTTCACGAGGCGATAGGTATCGTTTAAGCGAACTTTGAGCTGGATGAGTTTGGCGGTGGGGATTGGGGTTTGAGTGGCGATCGAATTTGGCATGGTTGTCTGGTTTGGAGTTAGGAAAGGGTTAAGGCGGGGGATTAAAATCGCGCCTAGGCAAGGATATAATATCAGGGGGCGATTAAAATCGCGCCTAGGCGAGCAAAGTCCGCCTGCGCGGAGTATTTTTTGAGCATTATTCCGT
>NZ_JAYFEQ010000175.1:0-2116 GCF_055795085.1 Phormidium sp. CCY1219
TCCATAGACATTGCCACGATGTCAAGACTGCCAGTGATGGTAGCCTCGGTACCTATGACAAAGGCCAAATTGTTGAGGAGCCGGATGAGATGAAAGTCTCAAGTCCGGTTTTGAAGACGAGTAGTTTTGGTGACAGAATTACTTAGTTAAACTCTAAAGTATTACCTGCGATTTCCGATTTTAGCCAGAGGAAAGCTCATGGGTTTTATCAGAAAACTTCCCCTACTCTCTTTCACCCTGTTGTTGGTGAGTTATTTTAACTTTGGGTGGGTTTTATCAGAAGCCGGCGCTGAGTGGTGGGTGTGGCTGATATCTACCCTAGCTATCCTGCTGATGGCGGAAGCTTTAGCCGCACCTTGGTCGATTATCCGCACAGTTTCGGTGCAGTGGCTCAAATCGGATTTTCGCGCATTTTTCACTGTAATGATGGCAGCGTTTTTATTCGTGTTGTTTTTGTCAACGCTGCATATTTCGGCGCATGGGTTGATATTATTCATCGCTGCATCCATCGCCCGATTAGACTTACAGAAGGGGGGAAACTTTCAAGCGTGGCAGGATTTCGTAATTTTGGCAGTTGTGGCAATTTGTGGATTGATTTTAGGCTGGGGAAGCTATCACCTGATGCCGCTTCATTAAAGCGATCGCCCCATTTTTTTATAGGAGAAAATTCTGGAATATACCCTGAAAAAATTAAGGCTAGTAAATGCACCCGGAATTTTTCTATCGCCGCATCAGTTGTAGAAGGGAAAAACAGAGATTGGGTGGTTATTGTGACTCGACCTGCTGTTTGGTGGGAATGGCGATCGCAAACTGGGTTCCCTTGCCGGTTTGAGAATGACAAAATAGCTGCCCCCCATGTTTTTCCACCACAATATGACGACTAATTGAAAGACCCAAACCCGTTCCTTTCCCCACCGGTTTTGTGGTTACAAAGGGCTGAAAAAGCTGTTCCTTCACCGAGTCAGCGATTCCCGGACCATTATCAGAAATGCGGATTTCGATCGCCTCAGTGGTGATTTGCTCGCTTTCATTCTGGAGGTTTGACGGGGTATTGTTTTCTTCGGCGAGAGAAGACGGAGGCGCATTTTTCGGATTGGGAAAGCCAAATTGACCCACCCGTAATTGGGTTTTGATTTTAATATGATTGGGATGGGCTTTGAGTTGCTCTGGGGTTTTCGATTGATTGGCTTCATCCAAGGCATCGATCGCATTACTGAGCAGGTTCATAAACACTTGATTGAGCTGACCCGGATAGCACTCCACCAATGGCAAGTTTCCATATTCTTTAATCACGTGAATTTCGGGATGATTCTTTTTCCCTTTCAAGCGATTTTGCAAAATCAGCAGGGTACTGTCGATGCACTGGTGGATATCCACCGCCGTCGCCTTGCATTCGTCAATCCGAGAAAAGTTGCGTAACGACAAGACAATTTCGCGGATGCGATCGGCGCCAACTTGCATGGAAGAAAGCAACTTAGGCAAATCGTCCATTAAAAAGTTGACATCGATTTCCTCTTCGAGTTCTTTAATCTCTTCACTGGCATCGGGGAATTCTGCTTGGTAGAGTTGCAAGAGTTCTTGCAACTCTTGGATATATTGACTGGCATGTTCTAAATTGCCGGTGATGAAATTTACCGGGTTATTGATTTCGTGGGCCACCCCGACGACTAATTGGCCGAGAGAGGCCATTTTTTCACTTTGTACCAGATGAGATTGCGCTTGTTTGAGTTCGTGGGATGTGCGATCGAGTCGGCGGGTTTGTTCGGTTAATTGCGCTTGCAATTAAGACAAGGTTTGTTCTGTCTGTTTGCGGTAAGTTAAGGAATCGCCAACGGGATTGGGGATTTTTTGGGCGATCGCCATTCTGCCGGTAATGTCTCCCCATCGATCGCTCACTGGCACCCTCTGCACCAGATAGGTATCGCGATCGCCCGAAATTTCGGCCACCGTGGTTTCGGTGGGGATTTCTCCGGATTGCGGCGGGGCGATCGCTTCTGCCATTTGTGGCGATAACGCTTGCGCCAGGGTTTTCGAGTCGATTGACTACTCTGCGTGAATCACGCGACGGAGATTCCCCGGAGGGATTTTAGAACTTCCGACAAGTCGGACTCATAGG
>NZ_JAYFEQ010000176.1:0-645 GCF_055795085.1 Phormidium sp. CCY1219
CAGGGTGGGGTCATTAGTCCACTCCTGGCCAACATTGCTTTACACGGAATGATAAATTCGGTAGTCAATGCCTTCCCTAAATCTAAATACATTGACGGAAAGCAAGAGAAAAGTTATCGTCCGAAAATCATTCGATACGCCGATGATTTCGTGGTACTGTCACCACATAAAGAGGTCATACTAGAAGCCCGTAACTTGATTGAACAATGGCTTAAACAAGTTGGATTAAAGCTTAAACCAGAAAAGACAAGAATCTGTCATACCCATGAACTCTCAGAAGAAGGGGGAGAGCCAGGTTTTGACTTCTTAGGGTTTAATATCCGCCATTACACGGTAGGCAAATACAAGGCCACGAATACTGGTGGAGGGGGAAAGCAACTATTCCAGCTCAATATAAAGCCAAGCAAGAAGTCAGTCAAGAAGCACTACAAAGCAATTAAGGCGGTTATCAAGGCTCATAAAACAGCCCCACAATACGCATTAATCAAACGGCTAAACCTAGTCATAAGAGGGTGGAGTAACTACTATTCTGGAGTAGTATCCAAGGAAACATTCTCCAAACTCGACCATATGGTTTGGGTAGCTTTAAGGGCATGGACAGTATCAAGATGTGGGAAAGCGTCCATTGATAAGCTCAGAAAGTAT
>NZ_JAYFEQ010000177.1:0-538 GCF_055795085.1 Phormidium sp. CCY1219
ACAGTTATGAGCGCGATCGCAATCAATTTAAACCCAATTATTCAACTGACAGACGAACAGTTTTATCAACTTTGTCGGGAAAATCCCGATGTAAAATTCGAGCGCAATGCCACAGGAGAACTGATTGTCATGCCACCCACCGGAGGAACCACGGGCAACCGAAATTTTAAATTAGTTCAGCAACTCGCCAACTGGGCCGATATAGATAAAACCGGGATTGGATTTGACTCTTCCACGGGTTTTAATCTGCCCAATGGAAGCGATCGCTCTCCCGATGCAGCATGGATAAAATTAGAGCGCTGGGAAACCCTGACCCCGGAACAGCAGGAAAAATTCCCCTCCATCGCGCCGGATTTTGTGGTGGAATTGCGTTCCGCTAGGGATAGCTTAGCATCCCTGCAAGAGAAACTGCAAGAATATATAGAAAATGGCGTTAAACTGGGGTGGTTAATCGATTGTCAAAATCGGCGGGTAGAAATCTATCGCCCGGGGAGAGACCCCGAAATCTTGTCCGATCCTGCTGTAGTTTCCGGAGAGG
>NZ_JAYFEQ010000178.1:0-5165 GCF_055795085.1 Phormidium sp. CCY1219
CATGTCAGCCCACTCCAATCCAGGGCGTCACCCACCTGAGATTCGCAACTTGCATGCAAATGATTCGCGCCGGCGAACGCAACTTGCATGCAAATGATTCGCGCCGGCGAAGAAGAAAAAAAAGTTGACAAAAAAACGGCGATCGGGTAGTATTAAAACAAATTGTGCAGGCAGGGAACGTAAGCAATTTAAACATTGCTATTGAACCCTGCCTGCACCCTTAACTCGAGCTTCACCGACGATTGCTCCTGAAAATCATCTGAAGTTTTACGAAGCGCAATATCCCATCCCGTCTTTGTTCTGGGAATGGATTGCGAAGGCGGGCAATCCATTTTTGTATGACGCACTAGATTGAACTAATAAGGACACGGCACTGCCGTGTCCTTCAGTTATATCTGGATCGTTATACCAGAAAAACGGAATTAGGATGGGGAATTCGCAGAGTCGGCGGATTGCTCTTCTTCTATATATATAGAAGTCTCTGACGCCTCAGTGTCCAATTCCTCAACAATTTCTTCTGGTGCGCTCGTCGGTTCGGGTTCCGCTGCGCTTTCCACTTCCGCCTCGGGTTCGATTTCCGGTGCCGGTTCGGGTTCGACTTCCGGTACCGATATCGGTTCGGGTTCGACTTCCGGTGTGGGTGCCGGTTCGGGTTCGACTTCCCGAGTCACGGGTGCGGGAGTCACGGGTTCCGGTGCGAGTTCCGAGGGTTCTTCTACCGGTGCGGGTGTCATCGGTTCGGTATCTTGACGACGGAAGCGATCGAGGAAGCGACCCCAGGGAGATTTTTCAGCGGTTTTGGCTTCCGCTTCGGCGGGAGTGGGAGTTTCCACCGCTTCGGGGGTGGGAGTCGGGGCGATCGCATCCGGTTCCGGTTCCACGGTTTCGGGGGTGGGGATAATTTCTTCGGGTTCCGCAGCGGCGGGTGTTTCTTCGGGTTCTTCCACCGATTCCGGTTCTACCGGTTCGGGAGTTTCCATGTATTCCTCGGGCACCACTTCCACCGGCATTTCTTCCGGTTCGGGCATGGGCAATAACGGTTCTGTATTGGGTTCGACTGGTTCTTCGATCGCCTCTTCGATCGCCGGCTCTTCCGGTGTGGGTGGCGGTGGGTTGTAGCTCGGATCCACGATCGCCAAAGCGTCTTCTGCCTTCAGGTCCCCACGAACCAGGCGAGAGAGGGGATCTTTGCCTCTCGGGGTGTAGGTGATGAGGCGGACCGTATTGTTGAAGACATTTTGAACCGACTCGCCGCGATCGTCGAGAAATTCGATTTGCAGCCAGTTTTTGCCCGGTTTAAAGCCTTTGAGGTAAATGGGTTCCCAGCGATCGAGGACGAAACTTTCTCCATTAACGGTGACGCGAATTCGCCAATCTGCGATTTCGTCGGTGGGGTTTTCTTGGGCGACGAAATGTAAAGGCGCGTTGGTGAGGTAAAAGTCGAGCAGGATCGGTTCTGCGCCGTAGGTGCCTTGCGGGCGACTGTAGGTAAGCAGGGGCTTTTCGGGATCCGGGGAGTTGTGGTTGGTTTTGGCGAACAGGTGAAAGGTGGTTTGGGCATATGCGCCGTCATTTTTAAAGTTTTCATGCCAAGGACGAGCGGCAAAGACTCGCAGGGTATGGGTTCCCGGGGTTAGGTTTTGGAAAACAATCGGTTCGTCTAGGTTGTAAACCTCTTGGTAATGGTCGCGATCGAGGATGAGTTGCAGGTGGGGTCCGAGTTCCAGGTCGCGATTTTTAAACAGGGGCAAATCGCGAACTTGCAATTTGACGGTAACCGTGGTGTCTTGCACGATTTCATCGGGTTGCGGGGATAAGATGGCGACTTGCGGTTGGTATTGGGTTAAGGCTTGTCGCAGCTTTTGAATTTCTGCGGGGGGAGAGACTTCCGAGATTTGCGATCCGCGATCGCTCAGGGCGGTTGGCTGCTCTCCGACGGTGGGGGGTTCTTCGATGCGATCGCCACAGGCGACTAAGGCGAACAGAAACACAACTGCGATGGCGCAGTTTGCCAATGCTTTTGCTAATGGCGATCGCCAGTTGATACCAAACACTCAGCTATACTCCTTGGAACTTGACTTATTGAAATCTTTTAAGGAATCGCATAAACACAAGTAATGATAAAGGAATGGTACGGCAACCATTCACCGTTGAATCCATGCTCTGTCTAACTATTTTCCCAGGTCTTGGCAGTTTCACAAATTACGACGGGGGTATTGAGTCGCCTGTGGGCGATCGCCTGCCGATTTATTCTCCACCGGCGTACAACGGCTCATCCCACTCTCGATGGCAACCGAGAAAGGGCGATCGACTGTGCCCAGCGGCGCTAGCGACCCTTCATCCACACTGAAATCGCCCATCGGCGATCGGGTATTCCCCAGAAAAAGAGGGGATTATTAAGTTATGTAACATTTTGGCGTAAGGGGTTGACTTTTGTCCCCACAGTGCTGCGTAAAACCCCAAAAAATAAGAAAGCCAGAGAAATTTGAATAATTGTTAAGCGTTCCTGAGAAAAGCGGGACACTAGCCCTATAATGCACAAGCAGCAGTCCGCCGAGGCGCTCTGGGCAAATCGTTCAGAAATTTAGGTGGATTTTTGATAGAAGTTCCTACACAAAATACGGAGCTTGCATTAAACTAGAGAACTTAAGAGACCCACTAAGGGTTTTCTGAGTTAACCACCCAACCTTCGAGAGGAGGTTGAATCGTTGCTCCAGAGCAACGCCTCGGGTGGATTTAGCGTCGGTTCTTGTCTAGAGAGAGGAGAGTCTCGATGACGATTAGCCCTCCCGAGCGAGAGGCAAAAGTCAAGGTCAGCGTCGAAAACGATCCCGTTCCCACTTCATTTGAAAAGTGGGCAAAGCCGGGACACTTCGACCGAACCTTGTCTCGCGGGCCCAAAACCACCACATGGATTTGGAACCTGCACGCCAACGCTCACGATTTCGATAGCCATACCAGCGATTTAGAAGACATTTCGCGCAAAATCTTTAGCGCGCACTTCGGTCATCTGGCCGTGATCTTCATTTGGTTGAGCGGTGCCTATTTCCACGGTGCCAAGTTCTCCAACTACGAAGCATGGCTGGCCGATCCGACTGGGATAAAACCCAGCGCTCAAGTGGTCTGGCCGATCTTCGGTCAAGAAATTCTCAACGCCGATGTTGGCGGAGGATTCCAAGGGATTCAAATCACCTCTGGTTTATTCCAGCTATGGCGTGCCGGAGGCATCACCAATGAGTTTCAACTCTATTGCACCGCGATCGGTGCCTTGGTGATGGCAGGCTTGATGCTGTTTGCTGGTTGGTTCCACTATCACAAACGCGCTCCCAAACTGGAGTGGTTCCAGAATGTGGAATCGATGATGAACCACCACCTAGCGGGGTTACTCGGTCTGGGTTCCCTGGGGTGGGCAGGTCACCAAATCCACGTATCCCTGCCGATCAACAAGCTGTTGGATTCTGGTGTTGCAGCCAAAGACATTCCGCTGCCGCACGAATTCATTCTCAATCCCAGCTTGATGAGCGAGCTTTATCCCAGCGTGGATTGGGGATTCTTCAAGGGAGTGATTCCCTTCTTCACCTTGAACTGGGGAGTATATAGCGACTTCCTGACCTTCAAGGGAGGATTGAACCCCGTCACCGGTGGTCTGTGGTTGAGCGATACGGCACACCATCACGTGGCGATCGCCGTCCTGTTCATCATTGCGGGACACATGTACCGCACCAACTGGGGCATCGGTCATAGCATGAAAGAGATCCTAGAAGCTCACCGGGGTCCATTCACCGGTGAAGGTCACAAGGGTCTTTACGAAATCTTGACCACCTCTTGGCACGCGCAGCTCGCCATTAACCTGGCAATGTTGGGTTCGCTGAGCATCATTGTGGCTCACCACATGTACGCGATGCCTCCTTATCCCTACATCGCCACCGACTATCCCACCCAGCTGTCCCTGTTCACGCACCACGTGTGGATTGGCGGCTTCCTGATTGTCGGTGCGGGCGCTCACGCTGCCATCTTCATGGTGCGCGACTACGATCCGGCAAAAAATGTCAACAATTTGCTCGATCGCGTCATCCGTCACCGGGATGCAATCATCTCTCACCTGAACTGGGTCTGCTTGTTCTTGGGCTTCCATAGCTTCGGGCTGTACGTTCACAACGACACCATGCGAGCCTTTGGTCGTCCCCAAGACATGTTCTCCGACACCGGTATTCAACTACAGCCAATCTTTGCCCAGTGGGTACAAAATCTCCACACCTTGGCTCCAGGCAACACCGCTCCTAATGCATTAGCTCCCACGAGCTTCGCATTCGGTGGTGATGTGGTAGCCGTAGGCGGCAAAGTGGCCATGATGCCGATCGCCCTCGGAACCGCAGACTTCTTGGTTCATCATATCCATGCGTTCACGATTCACGTGACCGTTCTCATTCTGCTCAAAGGGGTTCTGTTTGCCCGCAACTCTCGTCTGATTCCTGACAAGAGCGAACTCGGTTTCCGGTTCCCCTGCGATGGACCTGGCCGTGGCGGCACCTGCCAAGTTTCCGGTTGGGACCATGTATTCCTCGGTCTGTTCTGGATGTACAACTCCCTGTCGATCGTGATCTTCCACTTTAGCTGGAAGATGCAGTCCGACGTGTGGGGCACCGTATCTCCAGACGGCTCGATCGCTCACATTACGGGTGGCAACTTCGCCCAAAGTTCAATCACCATCAACGGTTGGTTGCGCGACTTCCTGTGGGCACAAGCCGCTCAAGTGATTCAATCCTACGGAAGCGCTCTGTCCGCTTACGGTCTGTTATTCCTGGGCGCTCACTTCGTGTGGGCATTCAGCCTGATGTTCCTGTTTAGTGGCCGTGGCTACTGGCAAGAGCTCATCGAGTCCATCGTTTGGGCACACAACAAACTGAAAGTTGCCCCGGCAATTCAGCCTCGCGCTCTGAGCATCATCCAAGGACGAGCTGTAGGGGTAGCTCACTACCTCCTAGGAGGAATTGTCACAACCTGGGCATTCTTCCTGGCGCGAATCATCGCAGTGTCAGGATAAGAGCGAGTAGGAGCTAGTTACGACTTATGGCAAGAAAATTCCCCAAGTTTAGCCAGGACCTCGCTCAAGACCCGACAACACGTCGGCTATGGTACGGGATTGCCACCGCCCACGACTTTGA
>NZ_JAYFEQ010000179.1:0-3260 GCF_055795085.1 Phormidium sp. CCY1219
CCTGCACCATAAGTTTCAGGTTCACTAATCATTATATCACCCCTTGGGGGTTTTGGTACGAAAAAAAAAGATTGCGTTGCGTAAGCGGCGGTCATGGTCAGGTGGGCAGTGCCCACCCTACGGTTAAATGATGCAACGATTCAGCGCTTTAGAACCGTTCGCCGAGTTTGAAGATGCCCCGGATATCTTGCTCGTCATTGATAGCCGCTTCTACGCGCAACGGGCCAAAATCGGTGAGAATCCGGACTCCCACGCCGACCCCAAACCCATTTCCCGGCTTGTTTCGCACTTCAGCCGGTTCGCCGCGTACCGTATCCCCAGAACCGAGGTCACTCGCGTAGTCTACGAAGACGGTGCCACCCAAGCGGGAAACCAAGGGTAACTGCAAGTCATCGATAATTGGGAAGCGATACTCTGCGGTGGCTTGCACGAAACTGCGAGCGGATCCGACTCCTCCACCTTCATAACCGCGCACCGAGTCGTTGCCCCCGAGATTGAAGGCTTCGTAGGGGGGTAAATCGCCGATAGTGGTGCCGCCTTGAACGTTGAAGACAAAGGTTTGAGAACTGACGGGGACGAATTGGGTAAAACTGGCGGTTAAACGGTTAAAGAGGATATCGCCACTGCCCACGGGAATCGACTGTTCCGTGCCGACATTGAAGCGATACCCCTGGGTGGGCCACCAGGGATCGTCGCGCTGGTCTTGAAAGGCGGAGAGGTTGACGGTGACGAGGGTATCGATGCCTTTATCGCTGAAAGTGAGGCTGTTGCCAAATTGATCTTCGGAAAACACATCGTCAGTGACGGCGGCATTGCGGATGGCCACGCGCTGATAGCTAGCGCCGGCAGAGATGGTTAATCCGGTAGCGGTGACGGGTTGGAACAGCTCGATCCCGCCACCGAGGCGATCGACCCAGGGGATTTGATCGTGGATGAGTTCCACTTCGCGATCGCCGTTGGTGAAGACGTCTTCGGGCCATCGGGTATTAAACAGGCGAATTTGAAATCCGGTATCGAAGGGTTCGTTTTCTGCCCAGGGATCGGTATAGCGGAATTCTGCCCCCAAGGTTTGTTGTCCCCCCTCCAAGTCTAACTCTAGAATTTGCTTGTTATCGCCAATATTCGACAGCACAAAGTCAAGGGTGCCATAATACCCTTTTTCTGAATTATACTGGGGAAGGGGAATGACGGTAAACTCCAGTTCTTCGGTTTCTGTATCTATCCGAGACGGGAATATATCGTGATTTTGTCCCGGGCCGACCGTGAGGTCGAAGTCGGTTTCCGGCTGCGCGTCACCGACGGGGGCACTGCGGATTTCTAGATTTGGGGCGTTTAAATCGGCGGCAGAGTGGGAGGGAATTGCGGGTTGTGCTGCGCTTTGGGATTCCCTCTGAGTCTGTGAAATTGAATGCCGATGCTGGGTGGGGATGGGTTTGAATCGTGCCATTTGTCCCCATGCTGAATCGATCCCCGCTACTAATGTCACTGAGGTGGCTCCTAAACTTAGGGCTAGGGGCGGAATTGTTTGATATAGTGTGTGTCTCACGTTCATGCCGTTCACTCCCACAGTTGGAATTGATGGTGCGGGTCGCTTTGGGTGGGAAAGCACCGAGCGATCGCCGCGATCGGGTTCGAGGATTTGGGTTGGCGTTGGAAGCGACTTGAGGCAAGCGCACCCAGATGCGTACCAAAATCACCTCTATCTTAGGCATTGTCGGGACTTGCGATCGCATCTGCTTCGCAATCGGTTACTTTTTTCTCCCATCACCTGCACCATTCAATGGATCCAACGCAAGGGATTGTCTAACCCCCCTACTCTCGCCCCGGCGCGAAATGGCGGACGATGATGGCCTCAGCGATCGGTTCTCTCCTGCTGCCCTTGGTCACTATTTTTCCACATTCGCGCCACGCCTGACCAGCATCGATCGGCGATCCCCCACGGCGGTGCCCCTGACTTCACAAAAGCGGCTCGCGCGACCTTACCCCACTCAGGAGAATTCCCCAGAATCGCCGCGTCCATATCTTTTGCAGCGGCGTTTTTGTTTCCCGCTTCCGGTCAATTATGCCAGTGTGCAATCTGCAATATTTAGCGAACGACGCGATCGGGGTTTTCGATCGCAGTTTAATAGTGAAGGTGTCCGTCCGGGAGGATAGTATTGTCGAGGGTTGCTCCATTCAGGTTACTATTCCAAAGGTTGGCAGCTTTTAAATTAGCGTCGCGCAAGCAAGCAGCACCGAGATCGGCAGCAATTAAGTTAGCGCTGCTCATGTCGGCTTTTTCGAGGTTGGCCCCCACAAAACTGGTGCCCACTAAATCTGCCCCAGATAAATCCACACCTTGGAGATTGGCGTTCATCAGATCGGCTTTATTCAGGGTGGCTTGCCACAAACTGGCTCCCTGCAAATCCGCATCTTTTAAATCAGCGCCACCGAGTTCCGCAAGCATCAGGTTAGCATTGACGAGATTGGCATTACTGAGATTGGCTTGTCTGAGATTGGTGGCGGTTAATTTTGCGTCGCTCAGATTTGCGCCGTTGAGATTGGCTTGTGTCAGGTTGGCACGACATAAGTTAACATCTACCAGGTTGGCATGAGAGAGATTAATATCGGGTAGCTCGGCGCGATACAGATTGCAGTGATGCAAATCTATGCCACTAAAATCTCTTTCTCCATTGGTGTAGCGTCTCAGAAGTTCATCAGCATCCATTTTATCGAGTTCAGGCATGAGTGATTTACAGAACATTCTTGGCTGTGGCAGATGGCACTCCAGGCTGTGGTGTTTTGTGCTGCTAGAGCGTAGGTTTAGTATTAGATAAAGCAGACAATCAATCGGGTTTCTGGGGTCAGTTTTGGCTGAAAAACATAACTTTTTTGACCAACCCCCGTTTTGAAGCTTGACTGAACCGAACCCCTCGTGCTGTGGGTGATAGATTCAGTGCTGTTCGATCGCCAAACTTTTCACAGGTTTGGGATGGCAATGGAACCCTTTATTAGCATAAGGATGATTTTATGTCAAGCCCAAGGGAGCAAAAGCCAGTAGTAGAAAAAGGGGTTGCGGGAAATGTGGAGAGAAACGCTACATTCCAACTGAGAAATCCGGTTTGGGATGGCAAGAGGGGGCTAGGAAGGGGGGCAGTGGAGAAGGTTACGTGGAGCGGACAAATGGGTTGCAAAAGCCGAGGATTTCATGATAACCTCCGATACGTTTGGAAACCCCCGTGCTTTAGCCGGGGGAGGAAAAACGAACGTGCGGCTTTAGC
>NZ_JAYFEQ010000180.1:0-3014 GCF_055795085.1 Phormidium sp. CCY1219
GGGGTCTACCACTCTCCAAATAAACGCTTCAGCAATATCATAATAATTCCCATTCTCATCGGGTCTGGGAATTCGAGGGGACGCTAGTGCGACGGTAGGCACTGCAGCGATTAAAGACACTAAACCGAGGGTGAAAAGTTTTTGAAACATGGTAAGCTGTTCAGCAATTAAATTGGGTATAATAGCAATATCAATTTAGCTAAATCACCAGCACGTAAATGCCAGCCAAGAATCATCTAATTCCTGAGACACTCAAGAAACTTCAGCAAGCCTTGAAAGAGGAATAAAATGAGGAAATCCGAGAAGAGTTTATCGTAGGAAAAATATAGCCGCCCCTAGCCAAGAAACCTTCTGTCACAATTGTGGCATCAAAAGCCAAGAAACCGGGTTTCTACTACAATCTTGGCATCAAGACCGAAGTTTGTGAAAAGAAACCGGGTTTCTACTCCAGTTTCTGTTACCCCCAAAAAAAGCAAACGCCCCTAGCCAAAAAACCGGGTTTCTATCACAATATTGGTTGGCATCAAGAGCGATATTTGTAGAAAGAGACCCACAAGTGTTGAATGTCAATAAAAACCTGAGATAAATCACGTCAAATATGTTATGATTGGGCAAAATGTTCAAATATTTGAGTTTAGCCATGATTATCAATTCCTTCCCAAAGATTATCAAGGATATCTTGCGAGAGCTACCCAAAAATGATTATCCCGTATTGAACAGCCGTCTGTTTTTCGAGTGTTGGCTATCTTATGTTATGGATAATAGCTTGACCAGTATGCGCGATTTATTCAAGCGATTAAACAATACTGGTTTTGACGTAAATATGTCCACATTTTCCAAAGCAAGTTCGCGCCGCGAGCTAACATTATTTCAAAAAATTTATCAAAAGTTGAATCGATTGGCTTCTAAAGGAAATCCTAAAAAATTACACGATAAATACTCAATCTGTCCAATAGATTCAACCATCATAACTCTCACCAGTAAATTGTTGTGGGTTCTGGAATACCATCAAGTGAAACTGTTCAGTTCTCTCAATCTAGCTACGGGAACCCCCGAAGATAACTTTATCAATTTTGGGTATGACCATGATTATAAGTTTGGCTCAAAAATGATGTCTAGTCTTCCCCCAAATGCTGTCGGGGTAATGGATAGAGGATTTGCTGGATTAGATTTTATTGAAGAATTAGTCCAAGAAAATAAATATTTTGTTTTGCGTATAAAAAACAATTGGAAGTGAGAATTTGAGGAATACTCGAAATTAGTTAAAGTTGGCTCCTTTCGTGATGCTAAAACTTATAGGTTCATTAATTTTTGCGTTCTAGAAACTAAAACTGAGTTTCGCTTAATCACCAATTTACCTTATGAGGGAGAAGCCGCAGTTTCTGATGATGAAATTAGAGAGATTTATCGATTACGCTGGGCCGTTGAATTATCATGGAAGTTTTTAAAAATGCATTTAAAGCTTGACAAACTCATCACAAAAAATGTCAACGGCATAACCATTCAAATTTATGTAAGCTTGATAGCTTATCTAATTTTAGAGATTATATCCATTCCCGCTCAATGGGGAAATACACTATTAGATAAATTCCGCTATTTACAATCTTGTATGTGTCAAAAAATCAGTGACGTTTATTGGTTTGAGGAGATGAGGTTTGGTTGAGTAATTTAGGCTTTTAAGGCTTAGTGTAACTTGTAATGTAAAGTTTTGTATCGACATTCAACATTTGTGAAAGAGACCCAATTTCTAACTTTTCCTAAAAACCAAGTAGCATCACTTACTCAAATAGCTGGTCAGCTTTCTGTAACCAAAACTCATATCTTAACGTTCAGAAAAATGAATATTGAGACGAATTACATCCTGGGCTATTTTTGGAGAAATATATCGATCGCTACGACCGTTTCGACGTGAAGAACAGGCATCCCATTTCCCACAAGCTGTAGGGATATCTAAGAATTCTGAAAATAAAACATTTCCGTTTTCATCTACCCCCACAACATTCACTGTTGCTTTAACGCCGGTTAACCGCTCTGTGGCTTCTGCTGTTCCTTCGATCGCTAATTTACCATTCCGGTAAAGCGTTGCTTTTCCCGTACTATATCCTCCTTTCATATTGCTACGACTGCTTGCAGTAATTGGCCGACCTATAGTTTCTGTACGAGAATGAATTACGTTAATGCTATAGATTTCTTGATTCTGGCTTTTTAGGCTAATGCGATCGACAATTTGGAGAAAGTCTCCCGAAATGCCATTATTTCCTAAATTTAGAGAAACCTTAAATTGTCCTCCAGCCAAATTTCTCTTAATAAGTCTAGGAGAAGTTGAGTCCTCTATCTTGGCTTGTCTGGCTTTCTGTTCGTTCAAATGTGCGATAATCTGAATATCGTTAGGATTTAGGAAATAACCATAAAACTCAATAGAGGAACTCTGAGGTCTCTTACCTTTGAGTTCTATATTTCCCGGTACAGCATTACAGATCGCCGGGAGTGGGTCTGGGATGGTTTTCGGAGGTTTTCCAATTTTTTGGGCTAAATTATTTCTTCTTTTGAGAATTTCTTTCTGAACTTCATGGCGAACATAGTCATTGATAAAAGTAGCATTACATCGCATTTCCGATCCGGCTGTATTTATAGTAGTTTTAGCCAAATTTTCTATTTCATAGCTGATGGTTTCTTTCGTTGACTTTTCCAAGTCTTGAACGACCTGACGCCAATTGGCCGATTCGTTTCCCAAGATATCGATTGCTTTATCGAATTCGCCTAATGTGTTGTCTACACAAGATGAGGTAAAAAACATTAGGATAGCAGCTAGAATAATTTGGGGACATCCTTGCAAAATTTTGTAGAAATTCATTGTTAATTAAAGTTGGTAGCTTTCAGTAATTAAAAGACCTAAAACTAGGAAATCAGTAGAGTTCCTAGACTGGCTCGATGAAAGCGATCGCGCTGTGGGTGATTTGGGAGGGCGATCGCTTTCATGCAAGAAGCTTTACGACCTTGAGAACCCAATTTTT
>NZ_JAYFEQ010000181.1:0-1299 GCF_055795085.1 Phormidium sp. CCY1219
GTTGGGATATTTTAGCATTTTTTGGTATTGGTCTGGAAACTGTTTGATTCCTTCTGGGCCGCATTCCGGAATTCCCACTTCCGCTTTTGCAGGCATCCATTTTCCCGATGGCGTAAAGGTATAGGTGACTTCGGCGTTGGCAGCATTGCTAAATTCAAACCCGGTTTCGGAACTGGTTTGCACCTCAAATTCACCCATTTTTTCGTTCAATGGCAGATCGGTGACTTGAACCCAGATGGCGCTGGCAATCGTGCCGTTGTTGCCATTACTCGTTTTGTCTGTGGCTACAGTGCCCGTGTCTTCATCAAAAGGCCAGTATGCCACCAATCCGGGTTCGTTTCCCGCTAAGCGCTGGTTCATCGTGGCTTTAATTTCATCAGCAGAACGAGCGCGATTCCAAATGCGAACCTCCGCCATGTAACCCTTATAATAATCGCGAGGGTATGTCCCATCTAATTGGCGACCCATACAAAGGTTGGTATTGTCTGCGATTGACGTTCCTCCCGCAGGTCCTTTTGCTTTCACTTCCCCATTGATGTAGGTTTTGGCCGTTGTCCCATCATTAGAAATGGCGATATGATTCCATTCCTTCCATGTCACACTTTTGTGGGGCGTATCTGGCGTTCCTGAATCCGTTGATGCAGCGTTATGGAAGCGGTGTAGAATGCAACCTTCGTAGTAGAGCCAGATATTGTAGTTGCGACCGGCTTTACCGACTATTCCGTTCCAAGTTTCATTGGGAACTAGCTCGGGTTTAATCCACACTTCGACTGTGTAATCTTGAATCCGCAAGCTCGTGCTATCGGGAACATTAATCCAGTCATTTACTCCATCAAAACTTAATACGGTCTGGGTTTCGTTTGTCATTTTTTTCCTTGGTATTTTGAATTCAAAAATTGCTTGCAGCCCTATAATACTGCGGAATTGATTCAATCCAAGACTGACTGGGGAATAGGCTATTTAAACGGTTAAGCACCAAAATTGGAGGGGATGAGCTCCTCTAAATAGAGGAAATCGGTACATCCTTTACCCGCTTCCACCGCTCCTTGCCTAACCTTAACTATCCGCCGACCATTTCACGGTTAGGGTGCCAGTATTGTCCCCATAAGTGCCTACTACATCATTGACAAGGAAATTCAATGTTTCACCGGGTTTCAGAGAAATTTTGGTTTCCGGCGCGACTTCCGTAACTTCATTGGTTTTCGGATTAACGGCGAGTAAGGAAAATGCCGTATTGTTGGGATATTTTAGCATTTTTTGGTATTGGTCTGGAAACTGTTTGATTCCTTCTGGGCCGCA
>NZ_JAYFEQ010000182.1:0-779 GCF_055795085.1 Phormidium sp. CCY1219
ATTCCCTCCGCCAACCCCAACCAATCTTCCCCTAGGGTAAAGTCAGAAACCACATCACTGCCATCCCCTTCGCGGAAGACAAACACATCAGTTCCACTCCCCCCAATTAGAGTATCGTTTCCTAAATCACCCCAGAGGAAATCACCCCCATTCCCACCATACAAAACATCATCTTGTTTGCCACCGCGCAGGGAATCATTGCCATCGCGACCATACAGAATATCCGCCTCGGTATTGCCACTGAGGAAGTCCTCCCCATCCCCGCCACAAATCACATCACTGCCAATGTCGCCATACAGGAAATCATTCCCAATATTTCCCAAAAGCGTATCGTTATCCTTGCCACCATGCACCGTATCGTTTCCCCCACCGCCATCTAGGGTATCGCTGCCGCGATTTCCATTCAAGAAATCATTCCCTTCTCCCCCACAAACTGCGTCATTATCGTTATCGCCAAACAAGAAATCATCATCAGCTTGACCGTAAAGCCAATCATCCTGTTTTCCCCCATGCAGGGTATCGCTACCTTGGTCGCCAAAGAGAGTATCATTCTGCCGATTTCCATTCAAAAAATCATTCGCATCCCCGGCCCACAACCAATCCTCATCATTGTCCCCAAATAGAGTATCGTTGCCGCCAAAACCCAACAATTTGTCGTTTTGTTTTCCCCCATGAAGTAAATCGTTGCCATCCCCGGCATCCAGATAGTCATTTCCGGTATTGCCGTGCAAAATATCGTTGCCAGTTCCCGCATAAAGGTTGTCATTTCCTCCCATTCC
>NZ_JAYFEQ010000183.1:0-2680 GCF_055795085.1 Phormidium sp. CCY1219
GAGAGCTTTGCGATCGCGAAAGTATGCTATTCACTATTCCAACGGAGAATATCCAACAAGCAGAGAAAAAACTTCAAGACTTTGTAAATTTGCTTGTCAGTCCAGAAAGCAATCAGCCAATCAGACTCTAGTTCTCTCAAACATTGCTTGATGAGTTAACTCAGCGCGATCGCTCTGACCAAACCCAAACGTCTCATCAGAAGAGGACGAGTGGTTCCCTGGCTCCCCGGCGATCGCCTCCCCCACCCCAGACTTTCCCCCTCTCCAGAATTGACCTTTTGGCCCGATCGCCCTGCTGAAGGGAGCAAATTGGATGAACTATATGAACACTATGAACTAAAAAATGGCGGAAATTATTGACCTTTATGAATTGACAGGGGGGGTGGGGAGGTTTAGATTAGAAGTCAATGATTTGTTAAGAAACCGCCAGTGAAGCACCAAAACATCAGAGACGAGATAGGGGTTAGCCAAGGTTCCGCGAACTTAATCTCCCAGTCCGGGTCTGTGGGCTACCGTTTCGATTTGATTCTTCACTGGTCGGAAGGGGTCATCAGAAAGGAAGTGTGTGCCCGATGCGAGGTAGCGAGTTAAGCTTATCGAATAAAGTTATGGTCAGCATGGGATTATTTCTATGGTTTTGGCCGAGGGTGATACAAGCTTAATAGCATTAATCGGTCTATCGGGGCGATCGCTGTTCCTTTCCTGGCTGTATTGGCGATCGAATTGATTGCAGTCATTCATTTATGGAGAATTTGAGCATGAAGTTCAAATCTATTGCTACGGGAATAAATCCAAATGGCAATAAATCGACCCTCCAGTCTAAATCAATAGGCGCTTTTTTTACCAGGCATAATTTGGGGCGTTACAGCGGCGAAATTGAAGGGAATTGGTTGATTGCCTAAATTTCAGCGCCGCCTAACAAACCCTCCCAAGGATAAGAGCGATCGCTTATCGCAGAAACCATAAATTTCTAGTAGTTTACCCCAAAAACAATCATGTTCAAAAACAATCAAACACTTAGAAAGTTTTTTGGAGCAATTACATTAATCGCTCTAGCAATAATCATCACAACTCTAGCTCCACTTGCTCATGCATCATCGCCAACAGCGATCGCCCCAGAGCGTACAGCAGTAGTTAAACTTGAGCAACCTTCTTTTAATCAAGCTCTTAGTCCTGATTCTCAACAACTAGCTCAAGTCACTAGCATTTCAGGAATTAGGGACGTAAGCCCCAGCGATGATTATTATTATGCTCTCCAAAATTTGGTAGAAAGATACAATTGTGTTAGCGTCTATCCTGATGGAACCTACAGAGGAAATCGAGCTCTAACCCGAGGCGACTTTGCAATTATGCTAGAGGGTTGTTTAAATAGGGTCATGGAGGTGGTTGCAGCCCAATTAAATGGTTGAATTCAGATAGCTAAATGTTAGCTAGAACTGAAGCCTATGAATAAATTCAGCAGATACTCAATCAAGTGCAGTAAAACCGCTAGTTCTAGATAGCTGTTTCTCAAGCATTAACTATGTTATTGGAAAAAGCTTGAGATTTGAACGATTCATGTAGGCAATTTTTCGTTTGTAATTAATGGGAGTAATCCAAATGAAAATGAAGAGTTTACTTTGGATTTTGTTGGGTAGTACAGCTATTTATGGTGCTGTATTGTCTTCGGCTAATGCCCAAAATAGCCCAATGCCAAACCAACAGAACAATAAAAAAATTGAATGTGAAGAAAGAAACGGCACTTACTATACAATGTTAAATCGAGAGGAGGGGAGTTATCGTATTATTGAATGGGGGGAGAAAAGGATAGGCACTGACAGTTATGTGCTACCAATTAGATATGATGCCTAGCAGGACAAGATTTGACTCGTGTGCCAGACCCAGTTATCAGTCCGGGAACCCGTTGCCAGATTGTTTCGCAACGTCTAAATAGCATTTACACGGGTTATTCCAATCGGGAATTAATTTTATATACTACACGAGTACCGGTCACAGTAAATGTAGATGGTTCGCCTGTAGGAAGAAACTGGAGTTATCAAAGTACAGTTCGACCATTTGTTGTTTGTGTGGATGGACTAGATTGTAATAATAGGGGGATGGTATTCACCATTACAACTAACTATGAAGACGAGGCAGAAACAATTCTTAATAAATTTGTAGAAGTGCTTCAAAACCCCGAAAGAGATGAGCCGATTACACTAGGTTCTATTTGAATTCCCAGGCTCAATGAGAATGGGGATTATTATGATATTGCTGAAGCGTTTGCTTGGGAAGTGAAAGACCTCCCCAATGGTCTGAATTGTCGTAGCGGGCCGGGAACCGAATATTCTGTGGTAGAAGTCAAATCCGCGAACGACCCTCTTTCCCTTGCCACCATACATTTTGTTGGTGGCGGACCTCCTTATATTAACTTAGACGAAAGTGGATTGCCGTGGCTGAAGGTGGATGGGGGATACGAAACCCATTGCTTTGTCAGGGCGAATACGGAGTTTATCGAACCAACCAGCGAGGGGTTTTTTTCCCGTCCTTTCTAACCTTATTTGTCAGTCAACTGGAGGGCATAAATTTACGAGATGATAGCGGGAATCTCTTGGCCAACGAGTGGGGGATTCCCTATCGAATTTCAGCGTTTGTGGTTTGTGTGGATGGAGAGCTTTGCGATCGCGAAAGTATGCTATTC
>NZ_JAYFEQ010000184.1:0-5966 GCF_055795085.1 Phormidium sp. CCY1219
CCCCGACTCCAGGAATTAAACTCACTCCCTTTTCCCCTTTATAAAACTCCCCAAACCCCTTGATTTATACTCACAATTTTGCCTCAATAATTAACATCATCTACCGCAACCAATTATGGCTGAAACAGATATTAGTAGTAAGAGATTAATCGCCCGGTCTCCCAATGGAAAATAAAAATATGATTGGCTGGTATATCCCGTAGTCGTTAATATTTTCCCTCCCCTCTCCGACGTCACCATTCCCACCTGCTATCAATCCACTATAATGGGATTACAAGCTCGGCAAGACTATCGAGTCATTAACCTCTGGTAAATCGACGTTGAAGTAGCCTTTCAACCGGACCTAAAGGCTCTCCTGCCCTTAGCACCCGTGATGAAAGGCGGCGGAAACGAAACCATATTGCGCCGTGCCGCCCAACGACTGCAAACAGAAGAACGGGGAGAAAATTTACAACAAGTGTTGGGAATTTTTGCTACATTTGTATTGGGCAAAGAGTTAGTGGAGCGAGTTATGAGCTTAGAAGCACAAGCATTACGAGAATCTGTTTGGGGTCAGGAAATTTTCAAGGAAGGCGAATTGCAGCTCCTACAACTTCCGATCCGTAGTCCGTTTCGCGAGGTACCCGAGTCGATAGAACGGAATTTACAACAGTTGAATTTGGAGCAAATCGAGAACTTTGCCGAAAGGCTGATGTATGTCAATTCCTTGGATAAACTGATGGCATATTTAACTCCAAAAAATCCCAATTATACTAGCAGCAAAACCGAGCAAAAAAAATAGCCCGCGTAGGCGGGCTATAGCGCTGTCGCCCCGGGCTTCCCTAAAGCCTTTGCCTTGGCGCGATTTCAATCCCCCGCCTCATTCTTTTAAATACCCCTTTTCCATTGCCTCCTCAATTATCTGCTGAACCAAAGGCCATAATGCCGGAATCCCCTCTTGTACCGGACTCATGCGATCGCGAACTTGAGCCGCATTAATGCCATGCATCTTCCAAGTTGCCCCCTCAGTTTCTCGGTTTTGCAACAACGGTTGCAAGCGATCGAGTGCCGTTGCAAACTGTGCATTTGCCGTGGCATTCTCCTCAAACTCCTGCCACAATTCCCGCAACTCCAACCCCTGTAGTGCTGGCAAAATTCCAAACAACTTTTCCGCCGCCTCAGCTTCCCGCGCCGCCTTATCCAAATTGCCCTGTAAGTCATAACAAAACGTATCTCCCGCATACACTTCCACCAAATCGTGAACCAGCAGCATTTTTATCACCCGCAATAAATCCACCGGTTTAGGGGCATACTCTTGCAACAGCATCGCCATCATCGCCAAATGCCACGAATGTTCGGCACTATTTTCCTGACGCGAACCATCCGCGAGCAAGGTCTGTCGCAGCACCCCCTTAAGTTTATCGATTTCGATCGCAAATTGAATTTGTTGCCCCAGTCTCTCATCCATGCCCCTCAAACCTCCACAAAACGCATCTTCCTTCGCGAGTCACGAACCGATATGGCAAAATCTTAAAATAGATCCATCGATCTGTAACCCGTTCACCTTCTTGAATAATTAATGACTTCCACCATTCCCAACCTACCGAGTCAATACGACCCCAAAACCACAGAAGCGAAATGGCAGGACTTCTGGGAAAAACAGCACTGTTTCACCGCTGACCCCAACCACCCAGGGGAACCCTACTGCATCGTCATTCCGCCCCCCAACGTCACCGGAAGCTTGCACATGGGTCACGCCTTCGAGAGTGCCCTGATCGACGTCCTCGCCCGCTATCATCGCATGAAAGGGCGCAACACCCTGTGGCTACCCGGGACCGATCACGCCAGCATCGCAGTGCAAACCATCCTGGAAAGACAACTGCGCGAGGAAAAGAAAACCCGCCACGACATCGGGCGGGAAAAATTCCTCGATCGCGCCTGGAAATGGAAAGAAGAATCCGGTAACACCATCACCAATCAACTGCGCCGCCTTGGCGTCTCCGTGGATTGGACCCGCGAACGGTTTACAATGGACCAAGGCTTATCCCAAGCAGTCCTCGAAGCCTTCGTCAGCCTTTACGAAGAAGGACTAATTTATCGCGGTAAATACATGGTAAACTGGTGTCCCGCCAGTCAATCCGCCGTTTCCGATTTAGAAGTCGAACCCAGAGAAGTCAACGGGCATTTGTGGCATTTCCAATATCCTCTCAGCGACAGTTCCGGATATTTGGAAGTCGCAACTACCCGCCCGGAAACCATGCTGGGCGATACCGCACTCGCCGTCAATCCCAACGACGATCGCTATCGCCATTTAATCGGCAAAACCTTAATTTTGCCCATTATGAATCGCGAAATCCCGATTATTGCCGATGAATTAGTAGACCCGGAATTTGGAACCGGCTGCGTGAAGGTGACGCCCGCCCACGACCCCAACGATTTTGAAATGGGGATGCGGCACAATTTGCCGTTTATCAACATTATGAATAAAGACGGTTCCCTGAATGAAAATGCCGGACCATTTCAGGGACTCGATCGCTTTGCGGCGCGAAAAGCAGTGGTCAAACAGTTTGAAGAAGACGAACTGCTGGTGAAAGTGGAAGATTATCATCATACCGTGCCTTATAGCGATCGCGGTAAAGTTCCCGTAGAACCCTTAATTTCTACTCAATGGTTCGTCAAAATCGAACCCCTATCCACTCGCGCCCTCAATTTCCTCGACCAGAAAAATTCCCCGCGCTTTATTCCCGATCGCTGGACCAAAGTGTATCGCGATTGGCTGGAAAAACTGAAAGATTGGTGCATCTCTCGTCAACTGTGGTGGGGACATCAAATTCCCGCTTGGTACGCCGTCAGCGAAACCCACGGCGAAATCGCCGACAATACCCCCTTTGTAGTGGCCAAAAGCGAAGCGGAAGCCACAGAAAAACTGCAAGCCAAATTTGGCAAAACCGTCCAGATTCAACAAGATCCGGACGTGCTAGATACCTGGTTTTCCTCCGGATTGTGGCCCTTTTCCACCCTCGGATGGCCCTCCCAAACGGAAGATTTGCAAACCTACTATCCCACCACCACTCTCGTCACCGGATTCGATATCATCTTTTTCTGGGTGGCCAGAATGACCATGATGGCGGGTCATTTTACCCAACAAATGCCCTTTAAAGATGTTTACATCCACGGATTAGTGCGGGATGAAAATAACAAGAAAATGTCGAAATCTGCCGGGAATGGTATCGACCCCCTGTTGCTGATCGACAAATACGGCACCGACGCCTTGCGTTACACTTTGATTCGGGAAGTGGTGGGGGCCGGACAAGATATTCGGTTGGAATATAACCGCAAAACCGACGAATCCGCATCGGTAGAAGCGTCGCGCAATTTCACCAATAAATTGTGGAATGCGGCGCGGTTTGTGATGATGAATTTGGATGGCAAAACGCCGCAGCAGTTGGGGAATCCCCCCGGAGTGCGCCAGGTTCAATCCGAAGCGATATCCACCGTGGTACCGCCTCGCGATCGCCACCTTGGACCGGACGAACAGTTAATTGAAAATCGCGCCCCTACTCTGTATCCCACCCCCACGGCGACAGAAGGAACTCAAACCCAAGCCACGCCTGCGCCCACCATCGGATCGGCGACGCCCACCGTAGAAGGCGCAACAGCCGCCGTTTCGGCGCAAACTGCTGCAGATAGCACCTTGGAATTGAGCGATCGCTGGATTCTGTCGCGCTATCACCAAACCGTACATCAAACTTGCGAGTATATCGATAATTATGGCATGGGAGAAGCAGCGAAAGGCTTGTATGAATTCATCTGGGGCGACTTCTGCGACTGGTACATTGAATTAGTCAAGTCCCGCTTACAGGGAGAAAATGCAACCTCCCGACAGGTGGCACAGCAGACCCTCGCCTACATACTCGAGGGGATTTTGAAATTGCTGCATCCGTTTACCCCCCATATCACCGAGGAAATTTGGCATACCCTGACGCAAACTGGGGACGAGAAATCCTTAGCCCTGCAACCCTATCCGGAAGCAGATGCGAAGTGGATCGATAGCGCCCTGGAATCGGATTTTGAGTTGTTAATTGGTACGATTCGTACCATTCGCAACTTGCGCGCCAAGGTGGATATTAAACCCAGTGCCAAGATTAAGGCAATTTTGCAAAGCGATAGCGAGAAAGAACGGGAAATCCTCACCAGTGGGGAAGGGTATATCCAGGATTTAGGCAAAGTAGAGGAATTGGCGATCGTTCCTGCATTGGAGAAAGCCCCGGAAAAAACCATCGCCGGCGTGGTGGGAACTGTGCAAGTGCTGGTTCCCTTGGCGGGGGTGGTGGATATCGACCAACTGCGTGCAAAAATCGAGAAGAATTTAGGTAAAGTAGAGGCAGAAGTCAAATCACTTTCCGGTCGTTTGTCGAACCAGAATTTTGTCAACAAAGCGCCTGATGAGGTGGTTCAAGGAGCGCGAGATGCCTTGGCGGAGGCGGAAAAACAAGCAGAAATTCTGCGCGATCGGCTTCGGGAATTAGGCAGTCAATAATCCTGCCTTGTCTGGGGTGAATGATGAATGAAAATTTATCGTTCACCCCCGCCTTTTCGATGTAGAATTGAGAGGCGATCGCTCTAGCATCGAGTCTCAATTCTTCCCCCACATCTCTGCTGTGTTTTTACCCCGGTTTTTCATCATGCTCTATTTAGCCCAGGTGCAAAAAAAAGGATTTTTAGGCAAAACTGGATTGCGACTGCTCGCCTGCCAAAAACCGGGAGAAATTTGGGTATTAATGGCTGAAAAGGAAGAAGTATTTGTCACCGAATCTTCGCCCTTATCGGAAGGGGTTTTAGTGTTGGTGGAACTTTCTCATCAAGGTCAAATTCGCTCAGTCAAAGAAGCCACGGAATGGGTAATGAGTTTGGTGGAGAAATACTTGAATAAAGGAATCACGCCGGAGTTTTTGCAGTGGCAAACCGAAGAAATCGAAAACTGGCGACAGTCCCTAACCTTGCAAAGTCAGGAACTTTCCCGACGAGAGTTAGACTTGGAAGCGCGCCGCGACCAGATTCAAGAGTTAGAAGATAAGCTAAAACAAGAGCGCCGACGATTAGAAGCGCTCAGCCGAAAATTAGAATCGGAAAACAAGGAATTGCATTAAATTTACAAATTGTTCTCGGCATTTTCACGGATCTAGCTACCGAGAGGTACTCAGTGGGGATCCACTTTACAGAGTCGGTGTCGAGTATGTAGCCATGATTCGGTTATGGTGTCGAATTGGATAGTTGGGGCAAAAAATTCTCCAGATCGCCCTCTTACAAGACGATCTCCAAACTCACGGCACCTTTTTGTTACTTATATAATTCAAAATGTATTCAATTGTATGTAGACAAATATTCTACAAAAGTTTATATATAGTTTGTGGAAAAATTATTAACATTTCACAAAAATTGAAAGTGAACTCCGATCGAATGGATATTAAAAAACGTTTTGGAAAAGCAGTAAGACGACGCCGTAAAGAACTGGATATTTCTCAAGAAGTGCTGGGGGAAATGTCAGATCTTCATCGTACCTACATTTCTAGCATTGAACGAGGAACTCGCAATCCTTCACTGGAAAACATTACCAAAATTACGGAATCACTGAATATTTCCATTTCAGATTTTTTTGCAAAATATGTGAATCCCCCAAATGAATAATCATAATTGGTTTTCTGAATCTGATACAGGAATTCAACTGAACAGCTTAGTAATCTATGAAGAATTGTACGAAGATATTTTAGACAAAATAAATCAGGGTCATTCTGTAGAAGATATATTAAAATGGATTGAAGAAAAAGCGGTTGAAGTTTGTAAAGAAAACTACAACAACAGAGAACCTACTAGAAATTCACTGAATAATTCTAAAGGCAGATGGAATGAATCGATAGCCTTAAGTTTTTTTTCGGAAATCGCTATAGAAAAAAACAAACAAAATACCCCATATTTTGTGGGGATTT
>NZ_JAYFEQ010000185.1:0-313 GCF_055795085.1 Phormidium sp. CCY1219
TCCTAGTCGGGTTATCTCGTTCCATCATCTGGGGTGTTATGCCCTTAGCCTCCATCTCTCCCCCGAGGTACTTTCGCAAATCGGTGTCAGTGGCGAGACAATTCCCTGACCTTTCCCTTTGCCCGTTTTGGGCGCGGCGTAACATCCACTTTCGCCGCTTAATAGTTACGAGGGTTCAATATGATGATTCGCTTTCGCTGGACTTAGGCATTTGGCAGTGGTCGGTTCCATCGGGCATTGGCTTACCCTGTCCGCCTTCCGTTCCCCGCTTCACCTACAGGGTCGTGAATCCTGCAAATGGGGGTGGCTAACG
>NZ_JAYFEQ010000186.1:0-5067 GCF_055795085.1 Phormidium sp. CCY1219
GCGACTAAAGTCGCCGTTCGTTTTTCATCTACGTTTTAAAAAACGTAGCTTTCAAACTCTCGTTTTTCTTTCGTAAACCAGAAGAATGAATGCCAACGACCCGCGCAACCGTTTCAATTCAGGATACAGAAAAAACCAGAAGAAGCGATTTGAAGGGAGAAAAATCGCTTCTGGTCTGGACAATCAATCGGAGTTGAAAAGCGGCGAAACTACACCGTTGCCAACTCGGGTTGTGCGGGGCGCTTGCTATTGCGAATGCCTTCAATCGCTTCTTTGTAATCCTTGGCCTTGAACACCGCCGAACCGGCCACAATTGCATTCGCGCCGGCTTCCAGGACTTGCCAAGTATTGTTTGCCTTCAGACCGCCATCCACCTCAATCCAGGGATCCAATCCGCGCTCGTCGCACATCTGGCGCAGCTTCCGGATTTTTGGCACCACACCGGGGATAAAACTCTGCCCGCCGAACCCGGGGTTAACGCTCATAATCAGCACCAGATCGCAAAGTTCGAGTACGTATTCGATCAGCTCCAGAGGCGTGGAAGGATTGAGAACCACCCCTGCTTTTGCGCCAGCTTCTTTAATTTGGCCGAGAGTGCGGTGCAGGTGAGGCGAGGCATTGTGTTCCGCATGAACCGTAATCTGGTCCGCCCCTGCTTTCGCAAAATCCTCCACGTATTTTTCCGGTTCCACAATCATCAAGTGGACGTCCAGGGGCTTTTGAGTCACCGGGCGAATAGCTTGCACGATTAACGGGCCGATGGTGATATTGGGGACAAAGCGTCCGTCCATCACATCCACGTGGATCCAATCAGCGCCAGCGCGATCCACCGCCTGGATTTCTTCTCCCAGACGACTAAAATCTGCTGATAGGATGGAGGGAGCAATAACGATGGGTTTCTTGGATTGGGTTTGGGTCATGGAGATTATCTCTCTCGATCGTCCGTAAAGTCGTATTCAGTTTAACAAAATCTCAACGATCGCAAGCGTTAATAGTTATTTGGTGGAGCGGTAGAATTGAGTCAGCGAAAAATCGTCAAAAAAGTTTCCTGGATGGTGGGAGGCGCGAGTGCCGCCTTAGTCGGTATTCCAGCGATCGCCTTACAAACCTCCGTCGGTGAAATCGGCATCGATGCCCGCCGATTGCACGAAGCCCCCTACAACTTGACCGGGCGAAAAATCGCGATCGCCCAAGTAGACATTGGCCGACCGAGAAAATTCGGCTTGGATAAAGAAGTCCACCGCCATCGAGACATTCCCGTGCGCCAGGTCTTCTTGCGCGATGCCCCAGCGAAAACCGATCCCAACCAGGATCCTCGGATGAAACCCGCCGAACAACACGCCGAAAACGTCGCCGCCGTGATGGTCAGTTCCGACAAAGCCTTACCGGGCGTCGCCCCAGGAGCCACCCTCTATGCTGCCGCGATCGGCTTGCTACAGCGCAGCGGACAACCAGAAGAATGCTTAGCTGCCCAAAATTTAGCCGAACAAAACGGCGGCGACGTGCGAGCGATTAACTACAGTTTTGGGGAATCGCTCGAACAGGATCCGCGTCCGAATGCGGTCCTCGATGGCAATGCATTGCTGACCCAATGTTTGGATTGGTCCGCCCGGGTTCACAACGTTTTGCATGTAGTGGCGGGCAACCAAGGACGCGGCGGCATCCCGATCCCCACGGATAATTTTAATGGGATGAATGTGGCCTTTAGCACCCTCTATGAAGGCACGTTTTCCAAGGTGGATTTGGCCAATATTGGCAGTTCGTTTTCCGGGTTTAACACCCGCCTGGTGGGGTTAGAAGGCAACGTAGACGGTCGGCGGGCGATTAGCGTGGTGGCTCCCGGGAGTAATCTGGATTTGTTGAGCTTCGATGGTCGGGTGACGCGCACCAGCGGCACCAGTTTTGCCGCTCCCCACGTGACGGCAACCGTGGCCCTCTTGCAAGAATACGGCGATCGCCAACTGCGGCGCAACTTCCAGGATCCGCAATGGACCCTCTCCGCTCGTCGCCACGAAGTAATGAAAGCCGTATTGATGAACTCTGCCGAAAAAATTGCCGATCCCGGCACGGGAGAATATCTGGACATGAAACGCACCCTCCTCGCCGATGGGAACCGCAATTGGTTGGACTCGGATGCTTATAAAAGTCAGTCGATCCCCCTCGATGGGGATCTCGGAACCGGCCACTTGGATGCCTACCGCGCTTATCAGCAGTTTAGTGCGGGTCAGTGGGGTTCCGATGCCCCCGTACCGACGATCGGGTGGGATTATCGCAGCGTCGAGGAAAAGTCCTATCGCGACTACGTTATCGATGCCCCCTTGCAAGCCGGCAGTGTGGTCTCCGTTACCTTGGCTTGGAACCGATGGGTGGATCTCGTAGATGGGAATGACAATGGGCAATATGATATTGGGGAAACCTTTCGCGATCGCGGTTTGAATAATCTAGATGTCTATTTGATGCCCGCCGAGGAAGAGGATACCAGCAAGAGTATTTGGTCTTCGGTCAGCGACGTCGATAGCGTCGAGCATATTTTCCATGCGGTCCCCAAAACCGGGCGATATAAAATTCGCGTTCAGTTTCGCGATCGCGTCAATGACGAGGTTCAACCCTACGCGATCGCCTGGTGGACCGCCCCGGCCCGTTAATCCACTGGCAGCATATGAGTGACAAACCCACTGAGAATCCCCAGCATCGTTCCTCTCGCCCCCCCCACTCCCTGGATCCCCACGACCGCCGGGTACGCGCCCGGTATGGGATCTGGGGGTTGGCGTCAGACTCCTCCGTTTCCGAGTCTGACCCCACCTTAGAGGGGGAGGCTCCCGACTTGGAGAATAAAGACCTCGAGCATTTAGGACTGTTTTTTTATTTGATTCCCGTGGTGGGGTTTTTCCCCGCCCTGTGGACGTTGTACCGCCAAAAAGGAAGTCGAACACAAAAAACCGCCAGTCGCTTGGCAGTTACGTTAGCACTGGGTTGGCTGATAGGATACGTTTTATTGGAAACCGGGGCCAGAAGTACGGAATTGTTTGCCGTACCGCTGTTATTACTGAGTAGTTTGCTCACCTCGAGCTACTTTGTGGTAAATATTTGGCTGATGATTCGCCTTTGGCAACGTCGGCCATTACGATTACCTTGGGTGACGCGCATTGCCGATCGCGCGATCGGCAAGCATCTATCATAAGCCGCGATCGCTTCTCTGTCATCCCTGATTGGCCTCATGCCCGGAACAGATTCGCGATCGGCCACGACCGTTGAACCATAACGACACGCCGGCAACGGGTCGTTATCCAATCGGCTGGGCCTGCTAGACCTGCGCGATCGCTCACTCCCCGGAGAGAGGATGAGTGGAGACGTGACTAACTATTTGTGTGTGTGTGAGGAAGCCCGTGCCAAATCAGAACGTAACTGACCAACACCCGACCCCAAAGCTCAGCGATCGAACCCAGCAAACGAAAAAAGTCACCAAAGCACATCGGGGCCGTTGGCTGTGGCTTTGTTTTGGCTTGAGTGGTGTGGCAATGATCTCCGCAACCGCCGGAGCTTTGCTCGCCGTTTCTCTTTCCAGTACCCCCTTAATGCAAACTCAACTGAGTGCTGAAGACGCAGCCATCTTTTCCCAAAACGATCTGGCACAGACCAATCTGCGACTCCCAGAACTGACTCGCCCCGTGAATATCCTAGTCATGGGCACCAGCGTCCTAACCTCAGACCTGAAAGATAAAGCTGAGGAGGACTCCATCGACGTCGGATACCATGCTCAAGTCAATTCTCTCGATGGTCTCTCCGATGTCATGTTGTTGGTTCGGTTTAATCCGCAAACCAACAAATTAAACGTCCTCTCGATTCCCCGCGATACCCGCACCTTAATCGAGGGATATGGCCTTCGCAAAATTAATGATGCTAACTATTTTGGCGGTCCGGCTTTGAGTGCCAAAGCTGTCAGCGAACTCCTCGGCGGCGTCCGCATCGATCGCTATATCCGCATCAATGTCCAAGGGGTGGAAAAATTAGTCGATGCCTTGGGCGGCGTCAAGCTCTACGTCCCCGTGGATATGAAATACCAAGATGATAGCCAGCATTTGTACATTAACTTAAAACAGGGAGAACAGCATCTCGATGGGACACAAGCCCTGCAGTTCCTCCGGTTTCGTTATGACAAACTCGGCGATATCGGTCGCATCCAGCGTCAGCAACTGATGATGCGCGCCCTGATGAACCAAGCCCTCAATGTCAAGACCATCGGTCGCTTGCCGAAAATTCTCTCGGTGATTCAAGAACATATCGATACTAACCTCTCCCTGGAGGAAATCGCCGCTTTAGCCGGCTTCGCCGCCCAAACAGAACCCTCTAACGTGCAAATGTTAATGGTTCCCGGCGAGTTCAGCGACCCGGAAGAGTACAAAGCTAGTTACTGGTTGCCCAATTACGAACGCCTCGATGCCACAATTGCCGAACACTTTGACTTCGACCTTCACGGTCGCCAGTTTGAATCGGTAGATCCGGCTTACCTCCGGGTGGCCATTCAAGATAGCACCGATGACTGGGAAGCTGTGGATGAGTTGCAAACTACCCTCAGCGACAACGGCTATTGGAATGTCTACGTCTCTAGTGCTTGGCCCGAACCGTTACAAGTCACCCGCATCGTGGCCCAAAACGGCGACATGGAAAGCGCCCAAGCCCTTCGCGATGCCCTCGGGTTTGGCGAGGTGCTTGTGGAAAGTACCGGCTCTTTAAGATCCGATATTACGATTCAGTTGGGAATGGATTGGCTGGAACAACAACGTCTCGCCGATGAATCTAGGGAGTCGAACCAACTAGGAGATGGCGAGGCTCTCCCAGATGAGTCCCCCGAAACTGAGGCGCTCGATCGCTATCGCAGCAATCCCCCCTCTGGCGATCGCTATGGCGAATCTCCACTTCCATCGGAAACCGACCGCAATTCCTCGCCCTGGGACGAGTACAACCGCGATTCCTCCCCTTCCGAGGAAACCAACCGCAATTCCTCGCCCTGGGAGGAGTACAACCGCGATTCCTCCCCTTCCGATGAGTACAACCGCAATTCCTCGC
>NZ_JAYFEQ010000187.1:0-1454 GCF_055795085.1 Phormidium sp. CCY1219
CGTTCATTGTCTGTTCCTGCAAATAGCTTTACTTGATGATATTCCTGTTGCCATAATAATTTACTGGTCAAAGTAACTCTTGTAGAATCAAGAAGAAATAAAATCAGCTTATCTTTTCCTTTCTTTCTCTTGACGTCGCCTTTTATCTGATTGAATAAATTTTCAAATATCGCAAGATTTCTCCTCTTGCTTGCTTTTGAAAAAGTGGAAATATCTAGAGGGATATTTCGGCTATTTAATCGAGAGAATAGCGAAGTCATTGTATCGAGACTTTGGTCAAAACTAAAGCCTAACCAGCAGGATACAAATGTAAAAGTATCCAATACAGGGTAATCATTTTGGGGCAGTTCAAAAAGATAACGTTTTACAACTTTTGGAAAGTTGGAAAATGTCATTGCAGTTAGAATATCCAAGTTCAATCGTCTTTTTATTATAATTTATTATCAAATTTATTGCAACTATTTTCTATCATTCAACGCTTACGATACTAAACAGCTTAGATTCTGTAGAAGAATGGATGCAACAGCAGCCGTTATCTGAAGGACTAGAAGTAGCAGAAGAGACTCTTCATGTCGCCGGATTGATTGAATCCCAAAATGTGAAAGTAGATTTTGTGGGAATTCCAAGTTTGACCAAAGGAGTTGCCAAAGATAGACGTATTTCTATTGAAGATCCAGATATGCAGCATGGACGAAAAAGCCGTTCTCAAAAAATAGAAGGTTATAAACGTCACATTCTTAAAGATTTAGATATAGGGGTCGTTAGGGCTGTGGCTGTGACCCGTGCTAATACCCCAGAAGCGGCTGCTACTGTTGACTTGGAAATTGACTTAAAAAACCAACAATTTCAGTTGACTGAACTCCATATTGACCGCGCTTATTTATCAAGTCATTGGGTAAAGGAACGAAATGAAGAATTACAGATATTTTGTAAGGCGTGGCCGGTCAGAAACTCAGGACGATTTGATAAAAACGCTTTTGTTTTTGACTGGGATAAGAAATTAATGAGTTGCCCAAATCAAGTTATGATGCCGTTTGAACCCGGTAAAGTGGTTCATTTTCCTGACTCAGGAGTGTGCGGCTTGTCCACTCCGAGAATTGGTACGAAAAGTAAGAATGGCCGCAGGGTTTCAATCCATATAGATGAAGCATTAATGCAAGAGTTGCGATCGCGCCAATCTACTTCTGTTGGTCGCGCACAACTAAGGGAGAGAACCTCGGTAGAACACTCTCTAGCTCATATCGGACAGTGGCAGGACAAACGTGCCCGTTATATTGGACAGCGCAAAAACCTCTTCGATCTGCGACGAGTGGCGGTTGTCCATAATCTTCATGTTATTGCTCGAATGAATGAGGTTTTACCAATACAACAGGCAGCACTTTGATACTCCCTACGGATAAATCCGAGGGATTCTTAAAGAGTCCAAAGTCGGACTTTTAAAGGCGCTTTTCCCC
>NZ_JAYFEQ010000188.1:0-210 GCF_055795085.1 Phormidium sp. CCY1219
GCGGGAATCATCCATGTATCAAGAGATTTTAGCTGAAGGTCGCGAAGCGGGTCTGCGCGAAGGTCGCCAGGAGGGTCGCCAGGAGGGTCAAGAACTGGGTCGCCAGGAGGGTCTTCAGGAGGGTCAAGAACTGGGTCGCCAGGAGGGTCGCCAGGAGGGTCTTCAGGAGGGGATAGAGCAAGTGGCACTGAATTTAGTTCGGAGTGGAAT
>NZ_JAYFEQ010000189.1:0-1971 GCF_055795085.1 Phormidium sp. CCY1219
GCAATATTATAACTGCCTTCGGTTAGTTCTTGACTGGCTCCTTGGAAGTTCCCGTGTTCGTAAATCGTGGCTTTTAACTGTTCTGACGGAGCAGAAGGTTGGGTATTTTCTGCCGCCCAGTTGACGGCCAGCGTGCCACTATTATCGTTATAAGTTCCCTCCACATCATTGACCACAAATGTCAAAGTTTCCCCCGGTTTGAGGGTCATTTTCGTTTCTTTGGCGAGTTCCTTCACCTCATTGGTTTTTGGATTAACGAGGAGCAAGGCAAATGCGGTATTATTCGGGTATTTTAGCATTTTTTGGTATTGCTCGGGAAACTGTTTAATCCCTTCCGGTCCGCATTCGGGAATTCCCATTTCAGCTTTGGCGGGCATCCATTTGCCAGAGGGCGTAAAGGTATAGGTGATGTCTTCGTTGCTGGGATTTTTAAATTCGTAACCCAATTCGCGTTTCGTGTCAACTTCAAATGAACCTGTAGTCATTTTTCTGTCCTTTTTATGTTTTACGATTCAACTTCCTTAAGTTTTCGTTAAGGTTTCAGTGCAATTCCCATCGGGAATATTTTTCTCTAAAAATACTGAAGCGATCGGCCAAAAATAAATCTCAGTAATCTTCTTGTCTGATTCTTGTTTATGTCAATAGCGATCGCCTAGTATTTGAGGGTAAACTCTTGAGTACAATTCTGGGAGTTTACAGGGTTTTGATGTAATTTTCCAGCGTGGCAATATTGCGATCGTATGCCGAATAATCTCCGCGAGACACTCCGCGCGATCGCACGAAATATTCAAACGGCAGATTGCGCTGGCTGAAAAATGCCACAAATCCATCGGGTTGCAGCGTATCTCCATTCAACCCAATGGCCCAGTAGCGTTGCTTGTAAAGCCGCAGTTCGTTAATCATCGATCGGCACTTTTCAATTTCTGGATTGGGTTGTGGTGCGACGTGCTGATTGAGAATATTAGCCGCTTCCGGCGGAATATTCCAGCACTGATTCGGTTGCGGATTGTTCTCGTCAATCTTTTCGCACGCAACGTTATAGTAAAAACCCTGTGCCGGCTGTTGCACCACTAAGGCGCAATCATTGAAGTCACATTTGAGGACTCCCTTAGCACTGACGCTCCACTGTTGCGTTTTATCGTCACTATTTCCCTTCACCGGCTGGAAAGTAACGCGATTCGGCGCTTCAAAAGTTAAGGCTTTCCCCTCCTGATTTTTGATTAATCCCTCTGTCGTCACCGTCCACTTTTGACTGTCTGTGGGGGTGGGTATTCCCCAGGATTGAACGGTATTATTATCGACCACGCATACCATATCGGTAGAGCCTATTTTACAGTCTAACGTAAAACCCGTTTGGGGGTTTGTAAATACGAATGGACTCATTGCTGCTCCTATGTTTTTGTAGCAAAGTCTTGATTTTTATTCAAGCAATTTTTGTCAGCTTTTCCCTCCACTTTTATGTTTTTTTAGACTCCCTCTATCTATCGAGGAGCCAAATTATTTAACCAGTTGACTCGGGAAATGGGCGGCACCTCGGCGAAAGCGTTCCGAGTCTGAACGGGAAACGAGAAAAGATATCTGTGATGACAACGTAATTTGTCCTACAATTAGCTGTTCAACCGCAGCGGGTTGGCCTCAATTCCCGAGTATCACTGGCTGGAATTGGGAGCGGGTTTCCATCCTGGGGCAACCGCGCGAGGGAAACCACCACCGCGACTTCGGTAAATCCTAATCCTCTCCCGACCATTTGACGGTCAGAGTGCCCGTATTATCGTTATAAGTCCCCTCCACATCATTGACGATAAACTTCAACGTTTCACCCGGTTTCAGAGAAATTTTGGTTTCCGGCGCGACTTCCGTAACTTCATTGGTTTTCGGATTAACGGCGACCAAAGAAAATGCCGTATTGTTGGGATATTTTAGCATTTTTTGGTATTGGTCTGGAAACTGTTTGATTCCTTCTGGGCCGCA
>NZ_JAYFEQ010000190.1:0-455 GCF_055795085.1 Phormidium sp. CCY1219
TATGCACGTCAGAATAACGTCATGATTGTGGCCGCTGCTGGGAATGACGGTGGTGTGATGTCGGCGTTGGGTCAAGCTTCTCAGGAGTTTGACAATATTATGACCGTGGGTGCGGCGGAACAGTTTGACCCAGAGACATCGGTTTGGAAGGGGGCTGACCGTACGGATTATTCTAGTTATGGTCGGGGTTTGGATGTGATGGCCTATGGGGGAACGACGGAGAATCCCCAATTGTCGTTAGCTGGGGAAGGAACCAGTGGTATGGCGGGGACTTCCGTAGCCACGGCGAAGGTGACAGGTGCGGTGTCTCAGGTGTGGGCGGCCAATCCTGAGTTGAGTTACCGCCAGGTGGTGGATATTATCCGCGATACAGCGACAGATTTGGGCAGTACGGGTCATGATGCTGAAACGGGCGCTGGCTTGCTGAATATGACGGCGGCGGTGCATTTGGCGAA
>NZ_JAYFEQ010000191.1:0-211 GCF_055795085.1 Phormidium sp. CCY1219
TTACCTCGGAGGTGCAAGCGCGGTTGGGACTATTCGGCTGCGGATCGCATCAAGCAACAGACCTGCTATATTTCACCGCCACCACGCGATCGGTGGAAAAAAACATAGGGATTAGCGCAATGGTTATTTATCCCTAGTCCAATTCCAGGGATGGGAAAAAAACATAGGGATTAGCGCAATGGTTATTTATCCCTAGTCCAATTCCCAGATA
>NZ_JAYFEQ010000192.1:0-6948 GCF_055795085.1 Phormidium sp. CCY1219
TGTGAGGTGTTCGGCGCTCCCTGTGGAGGCAGAGCCTCCGCAGAGGCGTTCCCAGGCTGAGCCGGGGAACGAGGTGTACGAGGTGTGGTAGGGATAAAAGATCGCCGGCTTCTTGGCCCGCTTCTTGGTTTGCCCAGGCGCAATGTCGATCGCCAGCGATCGAAGAAGCGGGCGATCGGTTATAGTATAGAAAAGCCCTTGTAGTTCACACCAATGGAGGCCAAAAAAATGACTGACAGCGAAATCAACATCAAACAAAAACTGTTCGATCGCTGGGCACCGAACTACGATATCCTCTTGACCACCATCTTCTACCAAGCGATTCACAAAAGGCTGCTGGAATATGTAGAACTGCCAGAAAATGCGCGGGTGTTGGACTTAGGATGCGGTACGGGGCGGCTGTTAGAGCGGCTAGCCGATACATATCCCACCTTGTGGGGAACGGGATATGACCTATCGCCGGAAATGATTCGCCAAGCCAGACAAAGCAAGAGCGATCGGCATCGTCCCCGGTTAATTTTCCTGGAAGGGAATGCGGAGGAGATGCCGTTTGCTCAGTGGCAGTTTGATGCGGCGTTCAATACTATCAGTTTTCTGCACTATCCACATCCGAACCAAGTGCTATCGGAAGTGCAGCGGGTATTGCGGCCCGGGGGGAAATTCTACTTAGTGGATTTTACCCGATTCGGGTTCATTGCGGGGCGATCGCTCTCGCAATCGTTTGGCGGATCCGGGAACAAAATCCACTTTTACCCAGCCCCCGCGCGCGAAGAACTAGGCACAGAAGCGGGATTGAATCGGGCACAGCATTACCATTTGCTCGGGCCGGTGTTGCTGACGATTTTTACCAAAGATTAAGCCAATGGAGGCCAAGCTGTAGCCAAGCTGTAGAATGGGCAAGTCCTTCTTGCCCACCCTACCCGCCACCCGCTACCCGTGAGGTCGCCACGGAGGTTCGCTTACAAAAGAGGAAGAGAATTGGGGCCAACGAGAGCCAGTGAGCGTGGGGGTAGCCACTCAGCAGGAGGAGTGGGCGAAAAACTGGCAGCAAAGGGGGTTAAAATTGTACCGGGAGAGGAGAGACAATTGGCAGGTTTTCAGGCTATTTTGGTACTAAATCATTTTATCTGTTGCCATGCGACAACTTTCATTTCTGGTGTCAATCGGGATGCTGATGCTCCTGGTGAGTGCCTGTGGAGGAGAAGAGACTGCAGAAGTCGAAACCCCTGCCACCCCACCATCCCCCACCGCACCAGCAGAGACGGCAACTCCGTCTCCCGAACCAACCGAAACCGACGAAGAAGCAGCGCAGGACGAAGAGTTTGAAGAGCCGATGGTTGAGGAAAAACCCGATCCCGGTTCAGTGACCAATTTGATTCCCCCCACGGATCCAGACGAACGGGTCCAACAATTGGAGCAGGGACAAACCCAAGTGGAGCAGCAAAACCCGTTTGGGGTACTCGAAGTCGATCCAGTGCCTCTCCCGGGGACAGAAGACGGAGAAGCCGTCGCGCCGAATTTGCCCGAAGTACCCACCCGGGAAGTTCCCGAATTGCCCGAATTACCGGTAGCGATCGGGCCGGAAGAATTGCCCGTCCCCGCACCGACTGCACCGCCGCAGCAGGTGGCACAGGGGCAACCGTTTGGGTCACCGCAAGGAACCCCAGCACCCACGGCAAATGGGGCGCAACCGACGCCGGGAACCCCCGGTGAGCCGAATATTCCCCCCTTGGAAGGGCGAGGGGTACCGGAATTACCGAACTTACCCGAGAGAGTCGGACCGAACCAGCTACCGCCCGGTGAAGCCCCTGCAGGAGTAGCCACAGGCGGCGCGCCGGGAAGAGGTGCGGGAGCGGCTCCAGGGGGCGCGCCGCGTCCACCGCAAGCGCCACAGATTCCGCCGTTGGCGAATCGCGGGGTGCCGGAATTGCCGAATTTGCCCGAGAGAGTCGGACCGGAACAGCTACCGCCGGGAACGCCCGAACCGGTGGTTACGGCGCAAGGAGAGCCGCGTCCACCGCAAGCACCACAGATTCCGCCGTTGGCCAGTCGCGGGGTGCCGGAATTACCGGGATTGCCTCCCCAAATTGGCCCGGACCAGCTTCCGCCGCAAAGAGCTGCAGAAGTGGCCGAAGCCGGACCGCCTACAGCGCCCAGCATTCCGCCGGTGGCCAGTCGCGGGGTGCCGGAATTACCGGGATTGCCTCCCCAAATTGGCCCGGAACAGCTTCCGCCCCAGATAACGGCCCAGCGTGCCGGCGGACCGCCGCCACCGCCGACTATCCCGGCGCAACCGACGCGCGGAGTGCCGGAATTGCCCGATTTGCCGGTGGCGATCGGGCCGGAACAGCTTCCGCCGCCGCCACCGCCGCCGACACCGCCAGCGCCGCCGCCGCCGCCTTCTACGGAGTTAGCGGAAGGCACGGAAGTGACCGGCATTATTGAAGTCGGGGGTCAGACGCAAATTATTGCTAAAGCGCCCAACGAGCCGACAACCCGCTATGTGAATGTGGGAGAGCGGATCGGGCGCGGGGAAGTGCTGATTAAAGCAGTGGAAAATCTCGAAGGAGCCGAGCCACAGGTGATTCTGGAGCAAAATGGCGTGGAGGTGATTAAGCCGCTTGGGGAACAACAGCTAATGGAAGAAGAGCAAAACATGGCCAATGTTGCTCGGAAAACGGCTTTGTTGCGTTAGGCGGGTCTAGGGTGGTGCCGATAAGAAGGGCGATCGCTCCCGGTGCGATTTTTCCGAGAACCGCTACCTTCTGTGTGGCGATCGCTCAGGTGTAGCAAATTTATAATTTGCAATTTTTTTCGACTAGGGTGCATTTTCAGGGGTGACAAATCAGGGTTGCTTTTTCCCGGGATTGTCTCTTCTAGGCATCTGCCCGCATCCGTGCAAAAAGCCTTACCTTATTGGGTAATAAATGTCAAGGTTTTTTTGAAGTAAAATGATAGTAAGGACGAAAATGGGAGAAAGCTAAAGATGGGAAACCGAATGAAAAAAATTGTGATGACCCTAGTGGTGGCATCTGCGATGCAGGTGACCAGTTCTATAACCGATCCATTGGGGGCGAGGGCACAAGATGGAGAACAGTACGTGCCGCCGGTATGTACGGGAGACCCCGCCGCCGGACCGGTAAAATGCAACTATCAAAATGGGGACAATTATATTGGCGGTTTTGCCAATGGGGTACCCAGCGGACGGGGAATTTATGTTTATGCCGATGGTGCGCGTTACGAAGGACAATTTAGCAATGGTCGTCCCAATGGCGAAGGGGTATTTATTTTCGCCGATGATGCCCGGTATGAGGGGGTATTTCGGGATGGGAATATTGTTAGAGGAACGTCAGTTTTTGCCGATGGTTCTCGCTACGAAGGAACCTTCGAAATCGTGCAATATGTGGACAGTGGCGAAGTAACCAGTCAACCCTCCGGACAAGGGCAATTTGTCTTTTCCAATGGCGATCGCTACGTGGGAGCTTTCTTTGCCGGCCAACCCTTCGGACAAGGAACTCTTACCCGGGTGGATGGCACTCGCTGTCAGGGGGAATTCTTCAATCAAAACCTCGATGCCAACGCTACCTGCAACTTTCCTAACGGGACTCGCTATGAAGGAGAATTGCGTCAAGGGGTGCCTCACGGCGAAGGAGTGCTAATCGACCAACAAGGTAGACGTTTCCCGGGACAATTCCGCGAAGGCAAACGCTTCAACCCCACCGCCTCCAATTAACCCGAATCTCTCCCATGAATTGGAGAGATTGGAAAGACGTTTGCTCTCATATTTGGCCGAATTTAGTAGCTAGTGAAAGTTGTTAAAACCGGGTTTCCACTCAGTAATGGAAACCCGGTTTATTAATGAACGAAGCGCGTTTCTTCTTTCTCAGAGTTCAGCCTGGGAAATCGGAATCCCGAAACTCCGCCGCCCCCCAAAGAATGCAAAATGAGTTGTATTCTTGCGGAATTAGATGGGAAATATTGCGTTATGCCTGGGCCATATTGCCGACTTTTTGATTGAGCAGCACCAGAAATTCTTTAAACTCTTGTTCTTGTTCGTGACCTGCTTCTGTTTCCAGCCAGGTTTTCACCGATTCTGACACTTGTTTCATGCGGCTTTCACCGGCGCGAAATTCATCCACCGCTCGGATTAAATCTTCTTCCGATAACTGTTCTACCAAGGCGTTGAGATATTTCGCGGCGATTTGCGCCACTTCCTCATCCGTGGGAGGACCCTCGGTGCCGCGAGTGGCTTTCAATCTCATTGCGAGTTGGTTGAATGCATCATAAGCTTGCCCGTGCATTTTGCTATCTCCATTTATCTATATCGGATGGATTCGCCCAAACTGCTGGATCCTCCCAGAGAATGGGAGCCTGTACCGGAGCCTCGGCCCGGTGGCATTGCAATCAATTGCTGTCTGCATCGCGGCTAGGGGTTAGTTAGACAGGCTGACCCCTAGATGCGGGTCTGGCAAAATCCTCGGGGATCCGAGGCGATCGCTTGCCGTTTGGGTTATATTCTAATCGTATATACCATTTGGAGAAATGTCAATGTCCCCTCCCATCAAAAAACTGCAACCCGGTCAAAAAGTGGTCTCGCGCCCAGATCCATCTCAGTCCGAGATTTATGAGTGTCAGGTGTTTGAGGTGGCGGAAGTTTGCGAAGAAAATCGGGAATGCTACGTCCGAACTACCTGCGATCGCGTCTTAGCGGTGCGCGAAATTGAGCTGCTTGAAGAACCGATGAAACGCGGGTATCACCCCAATTCCAGAGCGAATTTGAAGAAAGGCCCCAAGAGTCGCAAGAAAACTCGCGTCCGCAAGCTGTTTTCCCTGGCTCCAGAAACCGTAGAATGGTTGCAAGCGCAACCGATACCCGCGTCTCAGGCGATCGACAAGCTGGTGGCCCTGGCGAAACAAAGCGAAGCCAGTTGTCAGGATTTGCCCCAAGTGGGATCCAAAGTCGAGATTCTCGAAGGCCCCCAAGCCGGTCGGGTGGGCAAAGTCTACAAGGTGGGAGTGCGCGTCTGGGTGGAAGAAATTGCCGAAGACCCCCCGGAGTTGCCCTCCTATCCCCTTTCCAGTTTGAAAGAATGTTAGGTGAGATATAATGACAGTCGCGACTGCCATTATATCTCGGTTTCTCACAATAACGGCGGAGACGCGATCTCAAAATTTCTCACTTACAATAAAACTCGGCAGCTAGGGTGGCGCACCCGATCGCCGACCGAATCGCCCTACTTGCGGAGCCTCATCCACAGCCAAGCGATCGCCATCACCGCCCCAGCCGCCCCGATACTATACACCGCCGAATATATGGCCGCATCCCAAGAGGCGGAAACGCTGGGCTGTAGTTCCACGGTGGCGATCGCGCGGTTCTGGGTTTCGCCGGCTCCTTCGCGGCGTAGCACTTCCACCGGGACGATAACGTAGGGAAACTGCGCCGAAAGCGAGACCACCAGTCCCGCCGCCGCCAGTCCCCACCCGAGGACCGTCACGTTTGTTTGAAATCGTCGATCGCGATCGGCCCGATCCACCTCCACCAAACTGCGAATCGTGGCGATCGCAAACTCCAACCGCTGTAACCCCGGCGCGAGGTTCTCGTAATCTTTTCGCACTTGCAGCAAATATTTCTCTGCCACATCATCGCTAAAATTGGCTAAAAATGCCAGGTTCGGCGGGGGAAAACCCACCGGTGCGAATTCTGACGATGTAGCTTCTTCGGCAATGCTTTTGATGCGGCGTTGGTAGTTGTATAGATTAATCGCCATCGTCCGTTCTTGATCCGCCAAATAGCCAATATCGATAGTGTAATCCGGAACCAGACTGCGGGCTTGATTCAGGGTGGATTGCAGTTGGGGTAAGGGTAAACTTTTGTGGCGATCGCCGCGAATTTCTTGCAAGCAGTCTTGAATGGCGATCGAATCCTGTTTTAGCCATTGTTTCAGTTGTCGCGTTTGCGCGTAAGCCCACAGTATCTTCGCACGATAGGCAAATAACCGCATCCAATCACAATGTAACTCCGCCCCAGCTTGGGCAGATTTAGCATTGGGATAAAGCACAATAATAACGTGATGGCTGGTAAAAGTCGGCCAGATGTTACTGCTGCGATCGCGATCGGAATTCTCCGGCATTTCTGACAGCAGCGACTCATAATGCCACAGTTCAAACGCCCTCCCCCCGAACACTGTGCCACTTCCCTGCAAATCATCCCCCCAGTCACATAAAGGCAATAACGATTTATAGCAAATTTTCGCAATATCTTCCGCATTTTGCACCTGCGGATCGGGCAATTGTGCCGAAATCAGCCAGGTTTGACCCAGCGTCGGCGTTTCTCCTCCCAACCGGCGATCGATTTCCTCTTTAACCCGTTTAATCGACTTCGCTGGATAGGGTTTCTTGGTATCGTTAATCGAACAATCCAGCAATAAACCATAAGTATCGCTCATCCGCACCGGATAATAAAAGCCTTGGTATGTATCGCCAGGATTGCCAAACTTGTAAAATCGCTCATCCAGGAGATCCACAGATTCCGGATCGAACGAAGTATCCCGTTTCAGGCAACCCTGGAGCTCTGCGGGCAGCTTGTGCTTGAAATTGTCCCAGTTGCGATCGAGTTGCGCCGGATCCTGTCCCAAACTTTCGCGCAAATCGTACAAAAACAAATCAACGGTGGGGTAAATTATAATATCGTTCATCCGCATGGTCATACAACAATAGGCGTGGTAGGAATAAACCCGACAGGAATTTAAACATTCCGTAATTATAGCAGACTTCCCACCGTTTTTCACACCTAAAACGAGTTAACCTGGGAACGAGTTATAATTAGTCCGCGTAGGCGGACTATAGCGCTGTCGCGGGCTACGCTAGCGCATGCCCAGGCGCGATTTCAATCCCCCGCCTTTGTGTATAATCGTCCATTGGGGTGGAGGCGGAGCCTCGGGAGGGACG
>NZ_JAYFEQ010000193.1:0-411 GCF_055795085.1 Phormidium sp. CCY1219
ATGGAGCCAGTTTCAATGGCTTAGCCCCCCTGTTGACCATGCTCAATTCTTGTGCTGCAGGGGTGGGGGTGGTGAATATCGATAACGGCTTCGGCGCGGCAATTTTAGCCGGCCAAATTCTGCGAACCGCCCACCGCCTGCATTCTTCCCCCCGGGATACGTGATATCATCGCCGCTGGAGTGCCGATAAAAAGCCACCGTAGGGTGCGTGACCCCCCCAAGCCGGTGATGCTATGTTACCCCCGAGAAAATCCGGGGGTCACGCACCGCTGCTGGCATACAAATCGCGCGCACTTGGTGTTAATCCATCACCGTCAGGGTATATACTTTGAATCCTCCGCCTCGGGGCAGGGGATTTCCCTCCATATCCGTGGGATAGGATTCCATCGGATTTTCCGGTTCGTAGGGTTC
>NZ_JAYFEQ010000194.1:0-308 GCF_055795085.1 Phormidium sp. CCY1219
TACTTCGGAGGTGCAAGCGCGGTTGGGACTATTCGGCAGCGGATCGCATCAAGAAAGAGACCTGCTATATTTCACCATCACCACGCGATCGGTGGGAAAAAACTCTACCGATGAACGCAATAGTTATTTATCCCTAGCCCAATCCCCGGGATGGGAAAAAACTATTCCGATGAGCGGAATAGTTATTTATGCTTAGTCCAACTCCAGGGATGGAAAAAAACTATTCCGATAAGCGGAATAGTTATTTATGCTTAGCCCAATTCCCGGGATGGGAAAAAAACTATTCCGATGAGCGGAATAGTTATTTA
>NZ_JAYFEQ010000195.1:0-6673 GCF_055795085.1 Phormidium sp. CCY1219
TTAAAACCGCCTGAGTCGAACTTCCTCCGCGTACTAAAGTAACGCGGCTCCCATTCTTCCATCTTTTTTTTCGTGGAAAACTCCATAGAACTGACTTCAACTCAACTCTCTCGGCTACAACGCCTCGCGATCGCACCGTCGCAACTTCAGTTTTCGACGCGGATTGTCCTCGAGCGCGAGCAACAGCACTATTTGTCTCGGGTCTTGCGCTTGAATGCGGGCGATCGCTTTATCTCAATGGATGGGCAAGGTCACTGGTGGTTGGCTCAGTTGTCGGCAAGTCTCGATTCGGCAACGATTTTACAGCCGATTCACGTGGAGCGCGAGTTGCCGATTGATGTCACCCTGATTGTCGCTCTCCCAAAAACCGGTTTTGACGATATCGTTCGTCAAACTACCGAACTGGGTGTAGCTACTTTAATGCCTACAATTACCGAACGCACCTTGCTCAAACCTAGCGCCCAAAAACTCACGCGCTGGCGTCGCATTGCTAAGGAAGCGGCGGAACAATCCGAACGCCTATTTGTTCCCACAATTGTAGACCCAATTTCTTTTGACAAGGCGGTGAATGAAACCCGTCAGCTTTGGCGTCGCTATATTTGCCTGGCCCGTGGGGAGGGAACCCATTTGCTCGATCGCTTGGCGGAAATACCTGCGGACACCCCCAACCGCGCCACCGGCACCATCGCGATCGCGATCGGTCCGGAAGGCGGATGGACCGCCAGGGAAATCGATACCGCGATCGCCGCCCGGTTTGAACCGGTGTCTCTGGGACGTCGCATCCTCAGAACCCTAACCGCACCAATGGCTGCTCTGTCTGTGGCTGCCGCCGCTTTTGAACGAAAAATTGGGAATTAAGAACTCAGCCGAACCCATAAACACTTCATCGGTTCTCCTGATTCTCAATTCCCAATCGGGCGCATTTCCCCCTGCTATTAGGCGATCGCTACGGCGAGCAAAATCAACAAGCACGGAGGCTCTAAATCCCAGTTATCCGGTGGGTTCCACCCTACCCAGGACTCAACGCCGGAACGCAATTGATGCTATTTAGACGCCATTTGCATATTGCGCGCCATGTCCAGGTAGGAATTCATATTCGCACCGGGACGACGACGCGGGGTGGTAGCAGCAGGAACCAAATAGCGATCGGCAAATCCGCCCTCGGCTTGCGAGGTCTTTTGCACTTCCTCTTTGCTCATCACCTTACCGTTATAAGCCGCAGCCGGTGCGGCGGGGGTGGGTTGTTCGGTTTTCTTCGCTTTCTTGCTCGTCTTTTTCGCTTTCGCCGGTTCGGCTTTTGGTGCCGGTGCCGGTGCGCTTTCTTGTTTTTCTACCTTGGCCGGTTCGGCTTTCGGTGCCGGTGCCGGTGCCGGTTCGGCTTTCGCCGCAGGCTGTTCGCCTTTAGACTCATCGAGTTCTAGGTAATACTCGGACTTTTTGAAGCCAAACAGATTTCCTAAAAAGCTGAAAATGCCGCCGAACAATTTCTTGATAAAACCGAACATGGGAATTACTCCTAAAGTGTCTTCTGTGTGGTCAATTGCACGCGCCTTCACCGGGGGTTGCGCGGGACAACTGTGTGACCGCGCTCCCACCGCTTCAGGCGATGGAAAAATAAATTGAGTCAGGACTAATTATGAAGTTCTGATAACTCCTGGCACAAGATTCCAGGGTACTTTGTTAATAAAATTTAACAATTTCCGGTGCAAGTTGCAAGTGCGGCGGAAATTACCGGATGGATCGCCATCAAACCAACTCAGATGAGAGATGATTGATTGTTTATTGTTAATCGTCAATTGCCAGCCACCGAGTCGGCGAAAACACCTCTACAATGATTGGTAAAGGGGCTGCACAAATAGTTTATCGCTAAATAGAGATAAAGGAAGCAATGAAGCGTTCAACTGACAAAAATCCGGTGTTATTGGTTCATGGGATTTGGGATACCACGGCGATTTTCGATCGCGTCACTCCTTATTTAAGGGAATTGGGATGGTTGGTGTATAGCCTGGATCTGATTCCCAATGATAGTTCCGTGGGTTTGGACAAACTCGCCGAACAGGTGGCGAATTATGCGGAAGCGGTTTTTGGTCGAGATCGCCCCTTTGACTTGGTAGGATTTAGCATGGGCGGCATTGTCAGTCGCTATTACATCCAGCGCCTCGGGGGAATCGAGCGCGTGCAGCGTTTCGTCACTATCTCTTCGCCGCATAACGGAACCGTGACTGCCTATGCCCTCAACCTGGAAGGTAGCTTGCAAATGCGTCCGAAAAGTCCATTTTTGCAAGATTTGAATCGCGATGCGGTGGATATGCTCGGACGGATTAATTTTACCTCCATGTGGACCCCATTCGATATGATGATTCTCCCGGCGCATAGTTCCAAAATGCCGGTGGGACGCGAGATTGAATTACCGGTGTTAGTCCATCGCTGGATGGTCAGCGATCGCCGCAGTTTAAATGCAGTGGCTCGCGTCCTCTCCGAACCCGTGAAAAACACTAAACCTGCACAATTGACCCCTCAAATTTAACCCTAAAAAATCGGATGAAACATCAGCAGCACCGCAACCCCGTTTTGCTGGTTCACGGCATCTTCCGACAATCCGGGGTGTTCCGCAAAATGGAAGAAGACTTGCGGCGACGCGGATGGTCCGCCTACGCCTTAAACCTGTCCCTAAATAACTTCAACTTCGGCATCGAAGAATTAGCCCGAGAAGTGGCTGACTATGTGGACCGGACTTTCCCCCCAGAACAACCGTTCGATTTGGTGGGATTGAGTATGGGCGGAATCGTCAGTCGCTATTACATGCAGCGCCTCGGGGGAATCGAGCGCGTGCAGCGCTTTATTACCTTGTCTGCGCCGCATCATGGCACTTGGATGGCTTACGCCCTGCGCCGTCCCACCTGCGTGCAAATGCGTCCGAATAGCGATTTACTGGCGGATTTGAATCGGGATGCAACCCTGTTGGAACGAGTCAATTTTACCTCAATCTGGACCGATTGGGATTTTATTATCGTGCCGGCGAGTAGCTCTCAAATGTCGGTGGGGAAACAGGTCAAATTGCCGGTTTTCGCTCATGCAATGATGGTGCGCCATCGGAAAAGTTTGCAGGCGGTGGTGCAGGCTCTCGAAACTCCCGTAGCGGATAAATGTGGGGTTTCGAGGTTAAATTAGGCCGGGTTTATTGAGTCCGAGTCAGGAGATTGTCTGCGGCATTTTGATGGCAACCGTCGCAGGCAATCCAAACATGAGATTGTGCAAATTAAATGTTTTTGAGTTGGGAAACATCCCCGCACCTTTGTAGGTTGCGGGGTTTTTTTAACCGGATGTGGGAGGAGATGATGTGGGAGGAGATGAGGGTTGGTGTTGCTACGTCGAACTTTCGCGATCGGGAGGCGGAGCCTCGGGGTGGGCGTTCCCCCCAGGGGGGAACGAGTCCATCCGCCTAACGAGTCCAAGGAGTCTAATTAGCCCGCTTAGGCGGGCAATGTCTCGGACCTACTACCCTTCTATGATGCGGGGCTATCTCCATGTCACCGCCGGATTTGGGATTACACCCGATCGCCTACGGAGGTTAATTCGGCTTGACCGAAAATCGCTTCGGGATGACAGTAATATTTAAACTCCAGTAAATTATAGAATGGGTCTTCTAAAAAGAAGGTGCGATGTTCTAGGGGCGAACCGGGGAAGCGGCGCTTCGGGGTTTCGCGAAAGGTTAAGTTTTGTTGCTCGGCCCGCTGCAGCAAGGCTTCCCAGTCGGCTTGTGCATGGAAAATCAAGCCAAAGTGGCGCGGATAAATGGTTTTTTGCGGGGTGAGGGGGTCTTTCGTCAGGTGGGCCACCAGTTGATTGCCATACAAATTCAGAATAACGGCGCTGGGGGATTCCCGCCCGATGTGGCAACCGAGACCTTCGCCATAAAATTCTTTGGTTTTGGCGATATCGGCGACGGGGAAGGCAAGATGAAATAATACTTTGTCCATAGTACGGTTAAATTCAACATGCTTGATTCAGAGGTTCTTTTTCATTATTCCGGGTTCTGGAATCCTTGGCTGGTGGCTGTGGGATTAAATACGATTTTGCTGGCGATCGTCTATGTTTTGCCGAAAAAGTTGCTCACCCTAGGGGGGGTGATTCACGCTTGGATTTTGGGGGTGCTGATATGGGGAAGCTTGGGTTGGCGCGGTTATCTGGTGGTCGGGTTTTATTTTATCGTGGGTTCGGCGGTGACGCGCATCGGAATCGCGCAAAAGGAGGCGGAGGGAATTGCACAGAAGCGATCGGGGGCGCGCGGACCGGAAAATGTCTGGGGGTCGGCGCTGACGGCGGCGCTGTGTGCCTTGGGCGTGTTGGCGGTGCAGGTCTTGTCGCCGTCGGTTGCTCAGGCGCAGGGGGTGATTCCGCTGTTGTTGCTGGGCTATGTGGCGAGTTTTAGTACGAAACTGTCGGATACCACGGCGAGTGAGGTGGGCAAGGTGTATGGAAAGCGCACGTTTTTGATTACCACTTTGCAATCGGTGCCGAAGGGAACCGAGGGGGCGGTTTCGTTGGAAGGCACGATCGCCGGTGTGGTGGCGTCGGCGGCGATCGCGGTGGTGGGTTATGTTGTGGGTTCGATTGACTTGACAGGTTTGGTATTATGTGTTATTGCAGCGTTTGTGGCTACCACTATGGAGAGTCTGATCGGCGCGACGCTCCAGGATAAGGTGAGCTGGATGACCAATGAGGTGGTGAATATCATTAATACCACGATTGGCGCGATCGCGGCAATCGGATTGGCGATCGCCGTGAATTTCGCACAAGGTGGGTTCGCGTAACCTCGGAATCGGCGTTCCCAGGCGATCGCCTGGGAACGAGGAATTAATCCGCTTGTGGTGTGATATGAGTCCTTGTCATGCGGACGCAAGCTTGTGCCTCGGCGCGATTGAAATCGCCCGCTTTTTTTGCTATATAAGTTGAAAACCCCCACCGGAATACGGCGGGGGTAACATCTGCAGGTACACAAGGGAGGTCAAGCGGACAGATTCGCGATTAGATTAACGTGAAGTCTGACTCGCCGATCGCGCTAGGTTGCAGGTTATTCAAAATGGCGAGGGTTTGGTTATCCACACCGATCGCGGTTCCGCCATTGGTTTCGGTGACGGTGAGGCGATCGAAGGTTAATCCATCGGCTAAGGCGAGGATATCTTCACCGTCGGTAAAGTCGGTGATGACGGTGTTGCCGCCGTCGGGTTGGAGGACAAAGCGATCGCTGTCGCTACCGCCTGTGAGCGTGTCATCTCCTTGGTCGCCACTGAGCATATCGGCACCTGCGCCACCGATTAAACTATCGCTTTCTCGACCGCCATACAGCATATCGTTACCATCGCTGCCGTTGAGGATGTCAGATCCGCCGTTACCTTCGAGCCAGTCATTGCCGTTGCCACCGCACAATTTATCGCGATCGCTATCGGATTCGCTGCCATCGGCGCTACCGATACCACCTCGGATGGTGTCGTTTCCATCGCCGCCATAGAGACTGTCGTCACCGCGATCGCCGAATAGCCGATCGTCGCCGGTGTCACCGCACAGCAGGTCGTTATCTTTGCCGCCATGCATGAGATCGTTTCCATCGCCGCCAGAGAGGCTATCGTTTCCTTGATTGCCATTGAGGTCGTCGTTGCTACCCCTGCCATACAGGATATCATCTCCTTCCGGGTCGGGAACAGTGGGATCCTGGGTGCCGCCAAAGATGCGATCGTCGCCGAGATCGCCGAGGAGGGTGTCATTATCGAGATCGCCATAGATGCGATCGCCATGCTTGCCACCGTAGGCGATATCGTTCTCTTTTCCGGCATAGATCAAATCTTGCCCTTCGTTACCATTGAGCAGGTCGTCTCCTTGGTTGCCGAGTAGCACGTCGCGCTCGCCGTTTGCGGGGTTGCTACCATTCCCGCCCATCATTGTATCTTGGCCGAGGTCGCCATATACCACGTCGCTACCTCGGTTAGCGAATATGCGATCGTCATTTTTGCCGCCGTGAATGCGATCGTTACCTTGTCCGCCGTAGAGGGTATCGTTCCCTTCGTTACCGTTCATGCGATCGCTGCCTTTACCGCCTTCTAGGCGATCTTCCTGTAGCTGAGCATCCACGGGGCGATCGCTGCCCAAGCCACCCAGCATATAATCATTACCGATATCGCCATACAGGATATCTTCTCCGTCTTGACTCCAGAGGAAATCATTGCCGCCAAACCCGAGGAGGGCTTCATCTTGAAGGTCTCCGATCAGTTCTTCACTTTCGGGAATGCCGAGCAGTTCCACTGCCACTTGGGGACGTTGTGCGGGTGCGTTAAACACCACCTGTGGCGCTGGGGGAAAAGGCGGACAGAAACAATCTTCTTCCTCTAGGGCGCGATCGCTGGGTAAGGGAACATCGAACTCACCGGTTTCGCCCGGTACGCCCAACGTGCGGTCTCTACCTTCATCTGTAACCTCGCCAGTTTCGCCATCGTCTTCGTCTTCGCTGATGGGCTGTTCCGTCTGCAACGGGATGTTCGATGGAGAAAACGGCACTTCTGGGGGAGTGGGAAGGCTCACTTCGACCCCGCCATCATCAGTGGGTTCCTCTGTAGGCGGTTCGCTGGGTTCCTCTGTAGGCGGTTCGCTGGGTTCCTCTGTAGGCGGTTCGCTGGGT
>NZ_JAYFEQ010000196.1:0-3456 GCF_055795085.1 Phormidium sp. CCY1219
GCCGAAACAACTGTCTCCTCTGTTAGGTGCGGAAAAAGAAGCGCGGGATATCGGACAACTGCTGAATGTTACGCCGCCGATCGGTTCTCAAGCAACGGAATCGGCAGTGGTGCAAAAAATGCAGTCTTCGCGGATTATACATCTAGCCACTCACGGCAGTTTTGATGGCGATCGCGGTATCGAAAGTTGGATCGCCCTGACTCCCAATCCCCCCAGTCCCCCCTTGGAAAGGGGGGGTAGTATCGGTGATGGTTTGCTGACTGCGGGGGAAATTTTCGACCTGGAACTGAATGCAGATTTAGTGGTACTTTCTGCTTGCGAGACGGGACGCGGAAAAATCACTGGCGATGGGGTAATTGGATTATCCCGTTCCTTGATGTCTGCCGGCACCGCCAGCGTGCTGGTATCCTTATGGAAAGTGCCGGATGATGCCACTTATTTCTTAATGCGAGAATTTTATCAAACTTGGGAAAGCAGTGGCAATAAAGCCCAGGCATTGCGTCAGGCGATGCTGACTACCATGCAGCAGTATCCCACTCCCGAGAATTGGGCGGCATTTACGTTGATGGGGGAGGCGCAGTGAGGCGGAACAAATGACCAATGACAAAGGACAACTGACAAATGATCCAACCCAAGTTTCTCACGTTATTCGTCCTCAGTTTACTCCTGCTGGTTGCCACTCAGGCACCGCATCCAAACGCCCGATCGCCCTTCGGTGTGCTCGCCACGGCTCAAACGGTGGAAGAGCGGAAACGGGAAGCCGATCGCCTGTGGCAGGAAGGAGGCGATCGCTATCGCCAAGGGCAATTGCGCGAGGCTATCCAGGCCTGGGAAGGAGCGCTGGAAATCTATCGCGCCATTAACCAGCGCCGCGACGTGGCACTCACCCTCGGCAACCTGGGAATTGCCTATCGCCATCTGTCCCATTATACCCTAGCGGCACAATATTTGCAAGAAGCTGTGGAGATTTTTCGGGAAATCGGCGATCGCCCTGCAGCCAGCAACATCCTCGGCAACCTGGGACTAATCTACCGCAACTTAGAAGACTACAGCCGTGCGGCACAATATTTCCAGGACGCCTTAGAGATTTTTCGCGAAATCGGCGATCGAGAAGCCGAAGGCAGCACCCTGCAAAACCTCGGCGTGACCTACACCACCCTGGGAGACTATCGCCAAGCGGCGGAATACTTCGAGCAAGCCCTAGGGATTAAACGAAGTCTCGGGGACGAGGCGGGGGAGAGCAATGCCCTGGGCAACTTGGGAATTGTTTACCAAAACCTGGCAAACTATACCCAAGCCGCACAATATTTCCAGGAAGCCCTAGCCCTGTTTCGGAACATGGGGAACAAGGCGGGAGAAAGCAAAGTCCTCATGCGTCTGGGAACGGTTTACCAGACTCTCGCCGCGTATCCCCAAGCCGCACAATCCTTTCAGGACTCCTTAGCCATTTTCCGCCAACTCGGCGACAAAGCGGGGGAAGGCAGCGCCCTAGGTTATCTGGGAGTTGTTGACCTGAATCGGGGAGAGTACGTGCGAGCAGAACAATACTTGCAGCAATCCTTAGCCATCAGACGGGAACTTGAGGATATGGCGGGGGAAGGCAATGTCCTCAACAACCTGGGGAATGTTTACGAGAATCTGGGAGCCTATGCCAAAGCCCTCGGACACTTCCAGCAAGCCTTAGAGATTTATCGGCTGCTGGGGGACTGGGCGGGAGAAGGTAACGCCCTTAACGGCGTGGGAAATGTGTATGCCCGTTTGGGAGAGTATGCCGAAGCGGAGGAATACTTCCAGAACTCCTTAAGCGTTTTTCGGCAAAGCCAAGATAGCGTGAGAGAAGCCGGTACCCTCAACAACTTAGCCAATGTCTACCAAAATCAAGCTGCGTATGAGGAAGCGGAACGATACTACCAGCAATCCTTAGCCATTTATCGCGAAATCGGCGATCGCGAAGGGGAAGGCAGCGCCCTGAACGGAATGGGCAATATTTACGCCCGTCAGGGAAAGTATGAGGAAGCGGAACGATACTACCAGGACTCCTTGGCCCGGTCTCGAGAAGTCGGCGATCGCGCCGGGGTGGCTCGCACACTCAGCAACTTGGGCAATATTTATCAGAATCGGGAAGCATACACCGAAGCGGAACGATACTACCAGCAAGCCTTGGAAATCAGGCGATCGCTGGGGGATAAAGCCGGGGAAAGCGGCACGCTCAACAACCTGGGGGTGGTGTATGACGCCCGGGAAGACTACGAAAAAGCCGCAGAATACTTCCTCGCCTCCATTGAAGCGTTCGAACAATTGCGTGCCGGGTTAACCGACGCCCAAAAAATCTCCCTATTCGAACGACAGAAATGGACTTACGAACTGCTACAAACCGCCCTCGTCGCCCAAAACCAAACCGATACCGCCCTGGAAATTTCCGAACGAGGACGCGCCAGAGCTTTTGTAGAATTGCTCGCCCAACGACTCAGCGATACCCCAGACACCGCCGCTACCGTCACCGCGCCCACAATCGCACAAATCAAGCAAATTGCCGCCGCCCAAAATGCCACCATCGTGCAATATTCCTACATTCGCGAAGCCTTCCCCGTCGGCAACGCGAAGCGCTTGCTCGAATCGGAACTGTATATCTGGGTCATCCAACCCAGCGGCGAGATACACTTCCGGCGCAGCGACCTCAAACCCTTGTGGCAAGAGCGGGATACTTCGTTAGATAAATTGGTAGGCTATGCCCGCTGCTTCGACAACCTTGCCTGTCGTTCCGATATCGGCGTCAGCGAAGGGTGGGCGGGAACCACGGTAGTTCGCAGCGATCGGCGCGGTGCTGCATTCAATCGGCAAGCTGCGGAAGAGAATGCGCGCCCCATCTCCCCCCAGCAACAGCGCCAATGGCAAGAACTCTATCAACTGTTAATCTCACCCATTGCCGATTTACTCCCCACCGACCCAAAGGAAAAAGTCATCTTCATTCCCCAAGGGTCTTTATTCTTAGTTCCCTTTCCCGCCTTGCAAGATGAAAACGGCACTCATCTCATCGAAAAGCATACCCTTCTCACTGCCCCTTCCATTCAAGTGCTCGATCTGACCCGCCAGCCGCGATCGCAGGGAAATGCCTTAATTGTCGGCAATCCCACCATGCCCTTTGTAGGCGACCCTCCGGAACAACTCACCGTCTTGTTAGGCGCGGAAAAAGAAGCGCGGGATATCGCCCAACTGCTGGATGTCACTCCTCTGCTTGGATCCGACGCCACCGAATCCGCCGTAGTAGAACAAATGCGCTCCTCGCGGCTTATACACCTGGCCACTCACGGCAGTTTCAATTCCAACCGAGGTATCGCCAGTTGGATTGCCCTCACCCCCACCAGCAGCGACGATGGACTGCTCACAGCAGGAGAAATCTTCGACATGGAACTCAATGCGGATTTAGTCGTCCTCTCTGCTTGCGAGACGGGACGC
>NZ_JAYFEQ010000197.1:0-201 GCF_055795085.1 Phormidium sp. CCY1219
TAGCTATTAGCAGGGGGTTTTCAACCCCCTGCGGGTGACGCCATTGCCGGTGATGCCATTGCACGGATCCGCCGGGGGATAAATCCCCCGTCTCATAGCTCAAGTCAGATCCGCCGGGGGATAAATCCCCCGTCTCATAGCTCAAGTCGGTTAAAACCGACTGAAAACATTATCCGGTCAGCATTTTAGTCGGATTTATCC
>NZ_JAYFEQ010000198.1:0-586 GCF_055795085.1 Phormidium sp. CCY1219
CCCGCGCTCGCACGTTGTTAGAAATTCTCGCCGAAGCCAATGCCGATATCCGCACTGGCGTAGACCCGGAATTACGCCAACAGGAAGCGAATTTACAGCAGCGCATCAACGCTACCGAATCCCGGCGCATGGCATTACTCTCCGGTGAACATACTCCGGAACAAGCATCGGCTATTAAACAAGAACTGGATACTTTGTTGCGGCAATTGGATGAATTAAGAGCGCAAATCCGTCAAACCTCTCCCCGATATGCCGCTCTCACGCAACCTCAACCCCTAACTGCCGAACAAATTCAGCAGCAGGTACTCGATAAAGATACCTTACTCTTACAATATTCCCTCGGTGCAGATCGCAGTTTCCTTTGGGCAGTCACTCCCGACAGTTTAACCGTCTACGAGTTACCCCCCCGCGCCGAAATTGAAGAACTGGCAGAACAATTTTACCTGTTAATGCAAAATCCGGACTATCGGGGCGAAAGTCGCAATCTGATTGTCTCTCCCAACATCCCCAAAGTCAATGCTTCTGCGACTGAGTTGAGTGAGATGTTGCTGTCTCCAGTGGCGGATAAACTAGCCGGAAAGCGGTT
>NZ_JAYFEQ010000199.1:0-219 GCF_055795085.1 Phormidium sp. CCY1219
TGGTCTGAATTGTCGTAGCGGGCCGGGAACCGAATATTCTGTGGTAGAAGTCAAATCCCCGAACGAACGTCTTTTCCTTGCCAGCATACATTTTGGTGGCGGACCTCCTTATATTAACTTCGACGAAAGAGGATTGCCGTGGCTGAAGGTGGATGGGGGATACGAAACCTATTGCTTTGTCAGGGCGAATACGCTGTTTATAGAACCAACCAGAGAGCG
>NZ_JAYFEQ010000200.1:0-235 GCF_055795085.1 Phormidium sp. CCY1219
CTGAAGGTGGATGGGGGATACGAAACCTATTGCTTTGTCAGGGCGAATACGCTGTTTATAGAACCAACCAGAGAGCGCACAGAGCACCATTAATAATATTATTTGTCAGTCAACTGGAGGGCATAAATTTACGAGATGATAGCGGGAAGGTCTTGGCCAACGAGCGGGGGATTCCCTATCGAATTTCAGCGTTTGTGGTTTGTGTGGATGGAGAGCTTTGCGATCGCGAAAGTAT
>NZ_JAYFEQ010000201.1:0-483 GCF_055795085.1 Phormidium sp. CCY1219
AGATTTACCGCATTGCTATCCAAACCTATGGACTAAAATTGATTATTTATGAACCGAGAGATAAGGTGATTTTGCAATGGAGCGACTAGCAAAATATAGACCAACCATTCAGTTCCTCTTGACGGAATATTCTACCGGTTCTTCTTTGGGGGGAGAAATTGAATCGGAAACGGGTTTTGACCTCAAGGCGAATCGGTATTTGTTGGTTGATTTAGGATGGGATAAACCACGGAAGATTTATAATTGTTTGATTCATCTGGAAATTCGTTCGGGAAAAATCTGGATTCAGCGCAATCAAACGAACTGTTATTTGACGGATGCGCTATTAAGTCGGGGCGTGGAACGGGAAGATATTATTTTGGGACTACAGCCGTCTGAGTTGCGAGAATATACAGGTTTGGGGGTGATTTAGTGGTGAGCAATGGCGTAAATAAACCGGGTTTCTAGTCGCATTTTTCTGAAAGGTGGGTGGGGTTCAAAAAA
>NZ_JAYFEQ010000202.1:0-13169 GCF_055795085.1 Phormidium sp. CCY1219
CTTGCTTGTCAGTCCGGAAAGCAATCAGCCAATCAGACTATAGTTCTCTCAAACATTGCTTGATGAGTTAACTCAGCAAGGGTGCAAATTAGGCCATAAATTTAGTGGTCAGGTAAGCAGTAGAGGCCCGATTTATTTCGTATTTTAAGAGAATAAATTGCGTCTCTACAGAGATGAGTAAGGCTATGATTGATGGAGCCATGATTAATATCGGGTTGCGCCGCGTCGCCAAACTCAAACCAGTTTCTTCATGATTCCTTATAAACTGCTAGGAGCGTAATGATGGAAGAGGAATTTTTTAACTTAACACCCGAGTCAGACAGTTTTGAATTAACAGCAGGACTGCTTGGGAGTTTTCCCGAAGGACTGCGTGCTTTCCAGGGCAGCGATACGGTGGTCGGATCGGGAGACCCTGAGTTTTTCAATGGAAATCAAGACAGCGATACTCTATTTGGGGGTGATGGTGCAGACACCATTCATGGGGGTCGCAACGATGACTTTATCTATGGCAACCAAGGGAATGATTCCCTGTTGGGCGATCGCAGTAATGACGTTGTATTCGGCGGTCAAGGAAACGACATATTAATTGGTGGAAACGGCGACGATATTTTAGTCGGCGACAAAGGTCAAGACATTCTCATTGGCGGGGAAGGCACAGACGCCTTTGTGTTGCGAACCGATACAGCGGAACTCGATCCAGCCGCAGCAGACACTATTGTTGACTTCAATAGTAGCGAGGATGAGATCGGATTAACCGAAGGACTAAGCGAAGCTTCCTTAGCCCTAGAAGCCGTGGAAGAGGGAACGTTAATCCGGGTTCAGGGTTCAAACGCCATCTTGGGGCGAGTCAATAATGTCTCGCCAGAACAGCTCAGCGGTCGTTTTGTAGCCGCCGATGCTGCACTAGACGACAACCTTGGTTCCGCCAGCGACCTCGGCACCCTCAACGGAACTCTAACTCGTAGCGACTTCGTGGGAGATTCTGACCTCGAAGATTGGTATCGCTTCAGTATCGACAGAACCAGCGATTTCAGCTTGATTCTCGACGGTTTGAGCGCCGATGCTGATGTAGAACTGTTTCAAGATTCGGACGGCAATGGCGAAGTTGACTTTAACGAAGTTCTCAGTTCTTCCGAAGCCGCATCGACCAGCCCCGAAGCCATTAACCTTAATTTAGACCGCGGTACATATTCGCTCCGAGTCAAGCAGTACGAGGGAGATACAAATTATAACCTGACCGTTACAGCAACGCCGTTTGATGTCGCACCAGACCGTGCGGGAAATACCCTAAGCGAAGCACGGGATTTGGGATTGATTAGCGAAACCGAGGTGAATGATTTCGTCGGCAATCCCGACCCGGTAGATGTCTACCGCTTTAGCCTCGACACCAACAACAGTTTTGATTTTACCCTCGATCCTGACGATGCTGACGCTTCTCTAGAAGTGATTCAAGATTTCAACAACAATGGCGTCGTAGATAACGGCGAGGTGCTGAATGTCTCCAGCGCATCGGCGAACAATCCGGGGCAGAGTTTTGGCAGCTTATCCGCCGGGACTTATTATCTGCGAGTTTCCCAAGGGAGCGCAGATACGGATTATCAGTTAGATTTATTGGCGACACCGGGCAGCTTAGTAGAACGAGAAGTTTTACCCGCGATCGAAGGGAACGATACCATTCAGGAGAGTTTGTCCAACACCGATTTCCCCAACCCCGATCGGTTTAACACATTCGCTGATGATTACAAGTTAACGGATGTGGTTTCCGGTCAGGAAGTGCAGGTCAGTCTCAACTCCAATGAGTTCGATACCTACCTGCAAGTTGTTAATGCTTTCACCGGAGAGTCGATTGTCGAAAACGATGATATTGACGTTGCGAACGGCAACTATAACTCAGCCTTGAGCTTTACAGTGGAGGATGGGGTTGAATATATCGTTCGCGTGACCAGCTTTGAATCTCCCGGACTCGGAGACTATACTCTAACAACTGTCGCGCCAGAGACAGTCGTGGGTGAAATTAACCCCGGTCAATCCCTCAATGGTGATTTGAGCAACACTGATTTTGGCAACCCGTCCCGGACAGGAAGTTTCAGCGACGATTACCGCTTAACCGGAATCGCTCCCAATCAGCAAGTCCAAATCGACCTGAGTTCAACTGAGTTCGATGGTTATCTGCAACTGGTGGATGAGGAAACCGGAGAAGTGATTGGGGAAAACGATGACATCGAGTCCGGCAATCTGAATTCTCAACTCACATTTACGGTACAATCCGGGATCGATTACCTGGTAAGAGTTACCAGTTATAACGAAGACGCAGTGGGCAACTACAGCTTGAGCGCCAGTCTTCCCGCCAGCATCGATGGTGTAGCCACGATTGGGACTGATGAAAGCGTGGAAGGCTACTTAGATGAAACCGACCAAACCAACCCCTTGCGTGAGGGCACCTTTAAAGATGACTATCGGTTGACTGATGTCACCGCAGGAGAACAAATCCGCATCAACTTAGACTCCGATGCTTTGGATACCTACCTGCAACTGGTAAATGCGGCGACCGGCGAAGTCATTGCCGAAAACGATGATTTGGATCTGAGTAATCTAAATAATTTCAATAATTTGGTGGATGGATTGGGCAATTTGGTGGATGGATTGGGCAATTTGGTGGAGAACAATGATGCAAATGCCGATCTAAACTTCCTGAATTTAACGAACTCCGAGTTAATCTTTACGGTACAACCAGAAATTGATTACCTAGTTCGGGTCACGAGTTTTGCCGAGAATTCCACGGGAAGCTATAGTCTGAGCGCTACTCCCGAATCGACTCCCGATCCAGATCCCACCCCGGATCCAGAACCAGTCACCGACTTTTTCTCGGAAAATATTCGGGATGCTCAACTTCAGACACAAAGTCGCCAACTCGCCGCCGATGGTGTCTTAAGTCGCAATGATATGCTGGCGCTGTTGCGCGACGTACAGGATGAAAGGATTGTCGATCGCAACGAGTTGGAGGGCTTAAAGACACTGGTCAATAATAGCAGTCGGTTCCGGATGCCGGAGTATGTGAAATATCTCTCTAACCAGGCGATCGAAAATGCTACCGCTAATATTAACGCATCTTCGTTTGAGTCTCTGGTAGGCCGTTGGTTCTTAGGCACCGTACCCCCATCGGCAGCCTTTACTAGAAAGCGTAAAAACTTTGAGTTCCAGTACGCAGAAGTACAGGGCGACCTCATTGGTGCCGCTGGCGCAGATCCGATAAGCGCTCGCATTAGCCATATTGACCAAGGTCAATTTGGCAATTGCGCGTTCTTAGCGGCTGTGGGTGCAGTTTTCGGCTCGGTGTGGAGCGACAATGCGAACGACACATCTAGTTCGATTATCGACAACATGATTATTCCCAATGGTGATGGAACTTACACTGTCCGCTTCTACTCAACCCCGGGCAATGCAGAGTATGTCACCGTTGACAGTCGCGTGGTTACACAGGATAGCACTAAATTTTTCGGCGCGACAGCTGATGAAGAGTCGCGAGTCAGCAATCCTAATAATAATGCAATTTGGGTGCCGCTCGTCGAGCGAGCTTACGCTCAGTGGCGAGGAGAGGAGGTGAATCAGAATGGCTATAACGTTATTGGCAACGGGGACAACATCCGGGATCCGCTTCAGCGAGTTACGGGACGCGATGTAGAATCTTTCACCACAGAATCGGGTTACAGCAATTCTATCAGTTTCGAGCAAATCCAAAATGCTTTGAACAGTGGCGAATTTGTTACCGCAGGCTCAAAAAGTTCGGACGAGCCAGAACCAAAGAAGGAGCTGATTGTTTACGGTCATGCATACTCAGTGACCCATGCTTACATTAACCCATCGGGTGAGCAGCGTATTATCGTTCGCAATCCTTGGGGAGTTGATAGTTGGAACGAAATTACTTCTCCCGACGGAGTTCAAGATGGATTTATTGACCTGTCTTACAGCGAATTCGAGGAATTTTATAGTGGCGTAGCCATAACTTCTCGATAAAGGCCAAATCGCTCCATTGCACCCACCGTAGGGACGCGGCATTACCGTGTCCTTACACTATCCAATCCCCTATTACGCTTTGAAGATTGGGGTAGCCGATGGGATCCGACGGGGCGGGAGACTTCCCCGGGGGAGAGTCAGAGGTGAAGGCTAATTCCCCGGTATTCCGCTCGATATTTAGAGGATTCTCCCGCAAGAATACCTACAGGAGAGATGAAGGAAGCGCTTGATTCTCTTCTCTGGGTTTGCGTTAGATGGTTCCTCCCGCCCCCAGCGGAATTCAGATATTGTTTATCCCGGAAGAATCGAGAAATGAACCATATCTGCCCCTTTATAAACATTATGACCCATCTGAACTAAAAAAGCAACCCCCAACCTCCAGACCGAGGAAACCGCCCCAACCTCCCGGAGGGAGAGGACTGGTGGCTTTCTGGCTCCCACCCATAGGCTCCCCCAACCCGGGAATTTCTCCCGGTGTGAATTGACCTTTTGTCCGTCGCGCGCTGTAGAAGTCGGCAAATTGTATGAACTATATGAACAATATAAACTAAAAAGTGGCAAAAATTTTTGACCTTTATGAATTGACAGGAGAGAGTAGGTGGAATACATTAAGCTTTAGTATTTAAAAAAAACCGCCAGTTGAAGCACAGAAACATCAGGGAGGAGATATGGGTTGGCCAAGGTTCTGCGAATGTAATATTCCAGTCCGGGTCTTTGGGCTACCGTTTAGATTTAATTCTTCACTGGCCACAAGGGAGAATCAGAAAGGAAGTGCTTACCACTTGGAGGGCATTGCGCTTTACATAAATGAGGGGTGCGCTACCAATCACTGGGAGGAGCTGTTGCCAATCGTCGTACCATTATAAACCGGTGCTGTCGATTTTTCCCAAAAAATCCGATGGCTAAAAAATATGCCACTATACTACCCCCAAATGCAATGATCGACCAATTACTCGACCAGCGTTACCAAATTCTACAAGTTCTGGGAGCGGGAGGCTTTGGGCGAACCTACATTGCCCAAGACCTGAAGCAACCGAGCCACCCCAAGTGCGTGGTCAAACAGCTCAAGCCACTGGGCATTGAAGACCCCACCTTGTCCGACGCCTCTCGAGAAGACCGCTGGACCATCGCCCGGGATTTTTTCCGCAAAGAGGCAGAAGCCTTAGAAACCCTAGGCAAGCACGAGCGGATTCCGCAGCTTTTAGCGTATTTTGAAGAGAACCAAGAATTCTACTTAGTGCAAGAGTTCATTGACGGACATCCGCTGAGTTCCGAACTGGTTAAAGGTCAGGGTTGGCCGGAAAGCAATGTTATCGAAATGCTGGGACAAATTTTAGAGGTTCTGGATTTCGTACATAGCAACAATGCCATTCATCGGGATATCAAACCCGACAACATCATTCGGCGTCAGCATGACAATGCCTTGGTGCTGGTGGATTTTGGTGCGGTGAAGCAAGTGCGGGGGCAAATGGTCAGCGAGTCGGGCGCAATTAGCTTTACCGTTTCCGTAGGCACCCAGGGCTATCGGCCAATGGAACAGGCGGTCGGTCGGCCTCGACTCAACAGTGACCTTTATGCGTTGGGAATGATCGGCATTCAAGCCCTGACGGGACTCAATGCCCTAGAGTTAGAAACAGAACATCGGGATCCCTACAGTGAAGAAATTAACTGGCAGCACCTTGCCCCAGAAGTCAGTCCCGGACTCAAGGACTTTATCACCCGGATGGTTCGTCAAAACTGGCGCGAGCGCTACCAGAGTGCCAAAGACGCGCTGAGTTCCCTCAAATCTGACTCCGAGTATCAGCCCACGATCGCTGCCCCGGTATCGGCTTCCCCAACTTCGACAACGTCGGCATTCACCCCGGCATCGGCATCGGCATCGGCACCGGCATCGGCACCGGCATCGACCCCGGCATCGACCCCGGCCTCATCCTCTGCATCATCTGCGGCATCATCCGCGCCCGTCGCCGGATTGCCTCAAGCATCCCTCAACCGGAAGATAATGTTAGGGGCTGCCGGGGTGGTTGCCTTCGCGGTGTTAGGACTCGGCGCTTGGTTGATTGAGGGTTCGCTTTCCCGACAGGGTAACGGGCAGGGCATGACAAACCCATCCGCAAGCCAAGGCAACCTGGGAATGTCCACACAACGCATCAGTTCGGGAGAAGCAATTTTGCTTCCCGCCGAGGTTGAAAACAATCAAAAATTTACTCAATTAAAACAAGAAGGCGTGCAGGCGATGGCAGCCCAAAACTATTGGCAAGCTACCGCTAAATTTGAAGCAGCCCTCGAGCAAAGTCGGAATGCACCCGAAACCCGCATTTATTTGAATAATGCCAAGATTGGCAATAATCCCGCTTATACCCTAGCCGCCTCGGTGCCCACGAACAGTCCCGATCGCGCCAAGGAGATGTTGCGGGGATTTGCCCAAGCGCAAGATGAAGTAAACAAGCAAGGCGGGATTAATGGCGTACCGCTCAAACTGGTTATCGTTAACGACCAAGACGATCCAGACAACATCGAAAACCTTGCCCGAGAATTGGCCGCCAACAGCGAAATTCTCGGGGTGATGGGTCACAATCGCACTGAGGTGAGTAAGAGAGCTGGAGCGATTTACCGAGATGCGAATCTGGTTCTGGTGACTCCCATCAGCGTGATGGACGAATTGACCGATGGGAGCAATCCGTACCTATTTCGCACAAACCGGATCGACACTCGCAAGGGCGCGCAAGCCTTGGCCGATCGCGTAGTGCAGACTGGGGGACTCCAGAATGTCGTAATTTTTAACAACCCCAAATTGGAATTTATCCGCGACTTGACCGACTCATTTGCCAAAGAGTTGGGCACCCGGGGGCAAATCCTGGAGACATTCGACCTATCTTCAGCGAATTTCAATCCGGAACGCAGCCTGCGAACTGCCAGAGAGCGAGGTGCAGAGGCAATCGTGCTTTTCCCGAGTATCAAGACCCTCCCCCAAATTTGGAAAATTTTGCGGCTGATCGATGAATACCCAAACGAGTTTGGTAACTTCAAAGTTTTGGGAGACATTGCCACCTTATATCGATATGAAACATTAAACGAAGGTCGAGAAGCAGCAGTGGACATGGTGCTAGCCGTTGCGTGGCGCTACAGCCCGTCCGATCCGTTCTCGCAGCGCGCTGACCAGCTTTGGGGGGCGAGCGTCAATTGGGTAACGGCGATGTCCTACGATGCGGCTCAATCCTTGGTTGAAGCGATCCAACGCAACGGTCCGACTCGCGAGGGCATTCAAACTGCACTGGCGGCTTCTGACTTTTCCACCACTGGCGCTTCCGGGACAATCCAGTTTATCGCCGGAGACGTGCCATCGGATTTCGCCCTGGTCAAAGTCCAGAAAATGCCTTCTATACAAGCCAGTCGCTCTAAAACCGGCTACGACTTTGTGCCCACAGAGTGAGCGATCGAGGCAGCCCAAACTCCCAACCTTCCGCTCCATACAACTGCAACTCGGTAGGAAGTTTATGACCAGCCTAGTATTGCGCTCTAAAAACTGCGGTCTGTTTTTTAGCGGACAAGGAATCTCCTTAGTCGGCACTTGGATGGCTAAAGTTGCAGCGGCTTGGTTGGTCTATCAGATTGGGGGTTCGGCGCTAGAACTCGGTTTGGCTGGCTTCAGCACCCAAATTCCCAGTCTATTTATCTCCCCGGTGGCGGGTGTATTAATAGACCAATGGAATCGCCAGCAGGTTTTACTGGCAACCCAAACTCTGGCGGCGCTGTTGTCACTGGTGTTAGCGTTTATGACCCTCACGGAACGGATCGAGATGACGTCATTTCTGACATTGAGCTTGTTTCAAGGCTGTGTCAATGCCTTTGACGTACCGGCGCGGCAGGTGTGGATTGCCGAGATGGTAGATAGCAAAAGGGAGATAGGGGAAGCGATCGCCCTGAATTCACTCACCATCAGTTCGGCGCGGTTGCTCGGGCCGAGCTTAGCGGCGATCGCCATTGGTACCCTCGGAACTGGTTTTTGCTTTCTAATTGACGCAGTGACCTATCTACCCCTCATTGCCATCCTGCTGACGATGAAAACTGTTTCCCAAAAAGCGCTGAGGTCGGTATCCAGCCGCCCCTGGCAACAATTAAAACAAGGATTTACCTATGCGGCTAGCTTTTCTCCCGTGGCCTCGATTATCCTGCTGCTAGCTTTAGTCAGCTTGATGGCGATGCCCTATAGTTATCTCGTCCCCATTTTCGCCAAAGAGGCTCTCGCCGGAGGATCGGATACCCTGGGAGTTCTGATGGCCTTTGCCGGATTGGGTTCTTTAAGCGGCAGTTGCTATTTAATGTCGCGAAAATCCGTCATTGGCTTAGAAACGATTATGACTTGGGCAACGGCTCTCACGGGGATGAGCTTGCTTTGCTTCTCTAGATCGGAAAATCTCTATGTTTCCTCCGTAGCTCTCTATTGTACCGGACTGTGTTTGGTCCTCCAAGTCGCGGCCAGCAATACCCTATTACAAGCGCTGGTTCCGGACGAAAAGCGAGGCCGAATTATGAGCTTGTTTGCGCTCGCTTATCTGGGGATGGTGCCATTAGGCAGCTTACTGGCAGGAGCAGTTGCCGATTGGATTGGAGCCGCGACCACCTTAACGATTAACGGCGGAATTTGTATGTTAGCCGCTGCCCTATTCCGATCGCAGATTTTGCCCTTAAAGCGATCGCTTGCCCAAACCACAAACCCCTAGCTAGAGAAAAACGCCATGTCACCCAAAACCGACAAACCGATTCAGGATCTACAAAACATTCATCAATTTATTGCCGATCGAGGGCAACAAGACCCGAACTTTGCTGCCGTAGCGCGAAAACTCGGCAGCTTGACCCACAAACTCAAAAGTGGAAAGCTGCTATTTCAAATCGTCAGTCAGTCTTCGCCCCTGGCTTATGCGGTAGCCAAATTGACGGGTCAAAGTCCTACCCTGCCGGCTTTATATCAATTTCAAACTGCCAGCCTACCCGAGGAATATCAGCAAACCGAAATTCCCATCCACCAGGGTGGCTACCAGCGGACGGAATTAGCCGTTCCCGAACCGGTCATCCTTCAATTTACTGATTCCCGCCGCCAAGAGCCAATTAGTCATCCCCTCCCCAACCAGGGTAAATTGCGGATTGGACGTCGCCCGGACTGTCAGATTCAGATTCCCAATGAATACAGCTTTGCATCCGGGCATCATGCCGAAATTATTCCCATCGCCAATTCCGAGCAGGGAAATGCTTCAAAAACCTGGCAAATCTGCGATACCAGTAGTAATGGCACCTACATCAACGGCGAACGCATCCAAGGATGCTATACGTTGCAGCCGGACGATCGGATCGTGCTGGGGTATCCAGAACCGACCGATCGCAGTCCCGAATTAATTTTTAAGTTTGACTATAACGTGGCGGCGAATCAGTCACACCCTCATGCTGCGGCCCGGAACCCACTGTCAGACCCAAACGAGCGACTTTATGAAGACCTGATTGAGTGCGATATTCTCTGTGTGGTTATTAACCCCACGATGCCCCTTTCTAACCCCGAAAAACAGCTAATTGAGCGAGCCGCTCGAGGGCAACTTTTTAAAACGATCGCGATCGTGGATGTGTCGGCGAGCGATCGCGCGCCAGAAACCGTGAGCGCTCATATTGATGCCTTGAAGCAATGGCTCAAATCCCAGAATCTGCAAGCTGCTGTTGCTCTCCCTTTGATTCCCCTGCATCCTTTCTATCCCAATCCTCAACCCACCAGCGAACTGGATCCAAACGTGCAGCAAGAGTGCGATCGCTTTCTCCAGTTTCTAGAACAATCGGCCATCGAGCGACGCGAATCGTTTCTGATTCAGCGGGTTGCCGGAAAAGTCAAGGAACAACTGGGCATTCTGGAACGGGCTTATGCAGACAAAGAAGCGCATTTGAAAAACCACAAGAACCAGTCAGTCCCCTTACCTCCAGGGGTCGAGCTTGATGAGTTGGATCGGCAAATCCGAAAAGCTTTCAAGCAAGTGGCAGACGACAAAGAAAGGTCATTTCGACAAATTCGGCTGGATCTCAATCAATCAAAAGCCGCATTAATCGATGCTTTTAGTAAAGAAAGTTTGCTGTATAAAATCAAACAGTTTACCGACGACCTGCAGCCGGTTGTCACCAAAGAGAAAGATCGGGTATCGCTCCAGTTAGATTCTCCACAACTGAGGCAAGAGAATACTATCCATACGTATATAAACCGTCTTTGTTACGGAGAGATGAGTCAGTGGGCAAAAGATGAATGGGAGCGCGTTTATAGCACCTATGCAGAAGGCGGTTTGCAGGGAGTTTTTCAGCGCACCCATGCAGGGTTTGATTTTATTCCCGGTCTCGACTTGCCCAGTTCATCTTTTACAGCCAACTCGGATTTTGATGTTTACCAATGCTTGCAATATTCTTTTGTGGAATTTGACAATCAGGTTTCTTATCAAGACAAAGCTTCTGGCAACAATTTGATGTTATTGGGTTCGGCGGCGATCGGTGCTGTCGGTTTGGCAATGGGGTATCCAATCCTTCTGATGAGCGCGGGGATGGGGGTACTCGGAAAACAAGTCGCCCAGAAACACAGCGAAACTTCAAAAATCGAGCAAATTACCGATAACTTACGCAAAGGCTTATGCCATCATTATCAATCTTTAGCTAGAAGTATTGCCGATAAGTTATCCCAGCAAATTCATTTGCAAATCGAAGCGGAAGAACGACACTTCAAGACATTGATAGAATCCACAAGCGACAAAATAGGTCTTCATATGTCGGAAATGAAAAAATCTGTGGACAACAGCCACAAAAGTCAGAAAAATTTGCAAGAAGAAAAACGCCAATTTATGGATCTTAGACAAAAAATTAATTGGTAATATTGTATCAAATTTAACCTTGATTATTGAATCGATGTGCTACCATGAAAATGGATTTCATGCATTCCGCGAATTAATCGCCGCCAGTGACTAAAGGGAGGCGTAATCCAGGGGATAAGAGCGGGATATTCAACCAATGGTTTACCGTAAGAAAAGCCGGGGAGCCAAAAAAAATACCTCAAACAAAAACATGTTTATCCCGCTAAAGTAAGCTATAATAAAAATGGGAAAGGGGAGTATGAAACAACAATAAAATCTGAAATCGCGATCGTGGTCGCTCCTTTGATGTCGATCCTGCTTCTTGGGATAATCATGGCAATGGATTCGCTGACGATCGGGTAGTTAATCCTCGCGATTTACGGGGATTTTCCAATTTACGTTTGACGAGCGATACTCCTTATGAAACTCGCAACGAGACTCAGGAAAATTCTACCGATGAAGACCTTTCGGCATCAAGAGGCGATCGCGAACACATCCACTCATTTCCCCAAACTGGGTGGTTCGCTCTTGTGGAGAGCGATCGGGGACATATATCAATCGCCAACCCAGGGTTAGATCGTTCAAACATAAATTCGGAGGAAAACTCATGACCAAAATTGCTTACTCTGCCTATGACGACAGCAATGGTGACGGCAAAATAGATTATGCCTATGGTCGTTATGATACCGATGGTGATGGGTATTATGAGACGGTAGCTGAAGCCTTTGATGATGATAAGGATGGAAATTTTGATTATTCTTATGTCAGCTCCGATACCGATGGGGACGGGCACCACGATGAGGTAGTTGAATACTTCGATGACAATAGTGATGGTTACGCCGATAGGGCACGGTATCGTACCGATGAGAATGGCGATGGTTCTTTCGATTATGAATACACCGCTTCCGTGGACGATGCGGGTAACATCAGTACCTCTGAAACGTCTTATCTTGCGTAAGATGCTACTCATTCACAGTTGAAGAGATAAATCTCCTTCAATTTGGAAATTAGGCATTGTAGCCAAACCAGCCAAAGCTGAGGAGTTTTGCCTCGGCGATTTTTCAACTCCAAAAAATCTGTAGGACAAAATTATGGTTTACAGCAGCAGCAACGAATATTACCAAGATACGAATGGCGACGGGCAAATTGACTATGCCTATGGGAGTTACGATACCGATGGCGATGGTTATGCTGACACCACAGTGGAAGTATGGGACACCGATGGTGATGGATACGCGGATGTTAGCACGGCTTACGCCGACACCAATGGCGATGGTTATGCTGATGTGGGGTATGGTGCGGTGGATTATGACGGCGATGGTTCTGCTGATTATGAAGTAACCGCTTCCCAAGATGAGTATGGCAATATCAGCACCTCTGAAACCTATTACAGCGCCTAAAATTCTGCCAATTAAACACTGAAGACTAACCCCTGATAGAACTCGATTAGGATGGTTATTCCAGCAACATTAGGCAGTGATGGATCGCCGATTTCTCACGGGTACAAATCGGCGATCGCTCCTCTGTCACTCGGATATCAACTTGGGTTATCTTCGATTAACTTGTTTGCAGTATTATTCGGTCTGTTTTTGGCGATAATTTACCCATATCACTAGACAAATTGCCTGTTTTTTTCTAAATGATGACTTCCAATTACTCCAAGTTTACAGTGTTGACTCGCATTTTGGTCGCTACCGCCACAGTTACTACCTTAGTTGGACTGTTTCCAGAACCGATTCGCTCCACCCCTAGCAAAACCATTGAGGAAACGCGAGCGGCAAAAATAGCAGGCGAATATTCTGCTCATATCATGCCATCACCCAAACAAAGCAACCGAAGAAATGGATCTGGAACGCCCAATAACTTCGGCAATTTGCAAGAATTTATGCGGGCAGCACCTTTTTTTCTCCAAGGGAACGCCATGCTGCAAAATAAAGATTATCAAGGAGCCATAGAACAGTACAATCGAGCAATTAGCAACTACTCCGAGTATGCTGAGGCATATGCTCAACGGGGAGTAGCACGCAATCAAATCGGCGATCGCTCAGGGGCGATTGAAGATTTACAGCAAGCCGTGAATCTATTTGACGCCCAAGGCGAATATGCAGCTTCCGAGAAAGCTCAGGAAATGCTTGAGGAACTGCAACAGTAAACAGAATGAGAATGGGGAGAGCGATCGCGCTTGCAAACTCCAGAGGTGCGATCGCGCTGACCAAACCCAGAACTGCGATCGCTCCCCAATCCTCCCATAATTTTCTCTACCTAACACAATACCATGTTTCGATA
>NZ_JAYFEQ010000203.1:0-8031 GCF_055795085.1 Phormidium sp. CCY1219
TCCTGGGAAAATAGCTCGGTGCCCGGTTAATTTTTACGCAAAGCCTCCTTCTTTTCTTGAAGGGGGCTTTGTTGTTTAAGTAAGCTTTCTTTCACGAGTAGTAGGGTGCATCACCGGTTCCAAGAAGTTTGTGCAATTTTCTTTTCTAACCTATTGGGGGGTACCCACCAAGCATTTCATTATTACTCCGGACATGCAATATTACTCCGGAGATGCAATTCTCCCACCAAGTAGGTGGGCTTGCCAATTTATTTGAGTAATACCTTTAAATCGACGATCGCTCCAACAAAAAAAATAGAAAGAGGGACAAGCAATTTGCTCGTCCCTCTTTATCTTTGATGGAGCTAAGCGGACTCGAACCGCTGACCCCCTCAATGCCATTGAGGTGCTCTACCAACTGAGCTATAGCCCCGTTCATTCAGTTGCTTTATTATAATGGCACGAATCTAAGTCATTTGTCAAGCACTTTTAAAATTTTTTTTTGACTTTTTTTTTTGGCTTGCCTGTCCCGGGCAATCATTCGGGGGGCTGGCGGAGGAAAGCTAGCCTAGAGATGGATCCGCAGTAAAGATTTCCCGCCTTAGGGCAGTAGAGGGCTGCGCCGATCGCCATCCATATAGCCATCCATATAGGCATCCATATAGCCACCGTCTGTGGTTTCGGAATATTCCACAGGCCATGCCTCAATCCAAGGGCTAACGCTAACTGCGCTTACCGAGTCATAGGAAGACTCTCCTAACCCGCGTTGGGCCATTTCTTTTACATATAACATATAGTCCCCCATCAGAAAATAGACAGCCATCATAGCGGCTGCAGCCATCGCCACCAAGGTTCCTGCCAACATCAGGGAGAACTCGCTCTGATCGAAAGCTTGCTGCATCAGGTGCAGTGCCCAAGCCACCAAAGCTATGACTATTATGAGTATGAGGATCATAACTTTACATATATCGCGCGAAGACTTTACATATTTTAACATATTCTCAGATTAAGCGAGGGAACCTTAAGAAAAAACCGAGGGGTGGGATCGGGCAGTGAAAACGCCCTCAATTCCAGACCCCATAAGGCTTACAGCGCACAAAAAAGGCGCTCTGAGCGATCGCCCACCGTGAAAACTTCATATTATTTTCACAGTTGGCAGATTCGCCAAAGCGCCTCAAAATGAGAAAGTCAAGACCCGAAACTATTGCCGCACGGGAACTTGATGGGTTGCCAGGTAAGTTTTAATTTCGGCAACGCTGAGTTGACCGTAATGTAGTAAAGACGCCAGAAGCGCCGCTTCTGCCTTCCCTGCACTCACCGCTTCATAAATATGCTGACAGTTGCCGGCACCGCCAGAGGCAATTACCGGAATTTCCACGCGATCGGCAATAGTGCGCGTCAATTCTAAGTCATATCCCGCTTGCGTGCCATCCGCATCCATGCTAGTCACCAGCAATTCCCCAGCGCCGCGAGATTCCACTTCTTGCGCCCAAGCGATCGCATCTAACCCGGTATTTTCGCGACCGCCGCGCACGTAAACGTCCCACCCCGGGTTCTCCGGATCCTTGCGGCGACGGGCATCGATCGCCACCACAATACACTGATTGCCAAAGCGATCGCTCGCTTCATCGATAAACTCGGGATTGCGAACCGCCGCTGAGTTAATACTCACCTTATCCGCCCCAGCTCTTAACAATTTTTTAATCGTTTCTAAGGATTGAATCCCACCCCCCACCGTCAGGGGGATAAACACCTTTTCGGCGGTGCGGTAAACCACATCAATAATAATGTCCCGGTCTTCGTGGGTGGCGGTGATATCCAGAAACACCAATTCATCGGCACCGGCATCATTATAAACCTGCGCCAGTTCCACCGGATCCCCAGCATCTTGGAGGTTGACAAAATTCACCCCCTTGACCACGCGACCCGCATTCACATCCAAACAAGGCAAGATTCGTTTTGCAAGCATAGTTGATTGTCAAGAATAAACACTCGATCCAACAAAATTTTTCCCGCAGACCCACAAGCCCCTAACGCTTCATCCCGGTGGTGTCCCCTTCCTCCAACTCGCTGACGAATCAAATCAGAAGAGTTGGGATAGAAGCCAAGCCCTGATAAACTGTGGAATGGTTTACAACGATCGCAAACGCACAGGATAGCAAATGGAAATCGGTCAAAAGGTCAAAGTCTGCCGCCTCAGAGAGAAATTGTCCGCCGATATGGTGAATAAAATCAAGCAAAATCCCGTCGGTACCGTAAAAGGGTTCAAAATGACAGACGGGAGTGGGGTTGGTGTCGTCGTAGAATTTGACAGCGGCATATCCACCTGGTTCTTTGAAGATGAGGTGCAACCCGTTCAGTAGGGGCGATCGCGGAATTTGGCAGTGCTAATCCCAGCCTGCCACCGCGAGGAAGGATTAACATAAGACATGCTTCAAGTGGGAACCAAAAAAACCAATGGCTCTGATTTTGACCTTTCTGGGTAAAGGTGGTACGGGTCGAACCACGATCGCGATCGCCGCTGCTAAGCGCTTCGCCGCCGAAGGTAAGCGCGTCCTCTTAGCGGGACAAGACACCAGTCCTGCCTTGAGTTTACTCCTCGGCACTACCCTCACCTGCGACCCCCAACCCATAGCTCCCAACCTCAAAGCAGTACAGTTTGAATCCACTACCCTGCTGCAACGAAGCTGGGAACAGCTCAAAAAACTGGAAGCGGAATACATCCGCACCCCCTTCTTCAAAGAAGTCTACGGCGAAGAACTGGGCATTTTGCCCGGAATGGATAGCGCCCTCGCCCTAAACGCCATCCGCGAATACGACGCCGCTAACGAATACGATGTTATCGTTTACGATGGCAAAAGCGATAAAGAAACCCTGCGAATGCTGGGAATGCCAGAAATGCTGAGCTGGTACATTCGCCGTTTCCGAGGGGTTTTAGCCGAGTCCGAACTAGGCAAAGCATTGTCCCCCTTCGTCCAACCCGTCACCAGCGCAGTTTTGAATGTCGGCTGGTCGATGGAGAATATCGGGGGAAAACCTGCCGACGAAGCAAACCAGTTGCTCGATCGCGGCAAACAAGCGGTATCCGATCCCAATCGGGTGGTAGCCTATTTAGTCACCTCCGGCGATCGCCTTGCTGTCGCCAGCAGTCTTTATTTGTGGGGTAGCGCCCAACAAGTGGGTTTAACCGTAGGCGGCGTGATTTGCAACCTCTCTCCCGTCACCGAACAAGTGGCAGAACAGTTTTCTCCCCTGCCCGTAAGCTGGGTGCCTCATCGGGAAGGAGACGACTGGCAACCCCTCCTGGATGCTTTACCAGACTTCAGCAAAGCCTCAGGGGCACCGCGCCCGATTGAGGTGGATGTTGCGACCAGCCAAGTGCGGTTATTTTTACCCGGATTTGACAAAAAACAAGTCAAATTAACTCAATATGGTCCAGAAGTGACAATAGAAGCGGGAGATCAGCGGCGCAATATCTTTTTGCCCGCACAACTGAGGGGCAAGCCGGTGAAAGGAGCTAAATTTCAACAGCAATCCTTGATTATTTCCTTTTAATTGGGTGAGCGATCGCTTCAGTGTAGCGATCGCCCCCTTTTGCGCCGAGAAAAAACCAATCTACCAGAGACAATTAGCTCAACGATGCTATTGAGCTTCTCGCAGGGGTGCTAAATAGGGCAAGAGTAAATCGATGGTTTGTCGGGTTCTGTGACGGGTACCGCGATCGTGAAGATGATAACTGGTATCGTAAAACATTGATTTGTCGTACATAAAGTCTTCGGGTTCGCCGAGAACCGGGACACCGATTTCTTGATAAAAATCTTTGATACTTTGAAAATATTCTTGTGATTTAGCTTCTTGATAGACATCAAACCCAATGGTATTCGGCCAAGTGGCGATTACCTGAATTTGATTTTCTCTAGCCCATTCTACAAATTTCCGGATGCTTTTCATTCCGGAAGTCGAGCGGAGGTAGCCTTGCAATTCCATCGGCTTTTCCTCAGCAACGATATGGATTAAGTTCGAGGTAATGTTCGCTTCTTTATTTTTTTTAATATCTCCATACTCATTCAAAAATAAATTGGTATTTTCCCGGGGTTCCGAGTTGAGGTAATAGATGGTTTTGTTAATCATACCATTTAGCAAACGCGGAAAAGAAGTGCCTAAAACGAAACGTATTTGCTGGAAAGGATTGAGGGACAGTAAATAGCTTGGATTGGAAGCTACTACATAGTCTATAAATACATTATTTAGCGTATCCCTTTGTTTGTAAAAATGATATTCAAGCGGCAGAAGAACGATATCTGTTGGTTTAGCTAACGAGCGCGCTTTCCTAAAGATGTAATCCGTACCTAGTGTTCCATGAGTGGCTGCATTTACACAGGGTACTCCAGTCTGTGCGGCAACTGCCTCGCAGCTAATGCCATAGAGTGCATTGGAACCCGCAACGACGATTAATTTAGGCGTATCGATTGAGCGAGCAATTCTCTCTTTATTTACATAAATATTGTCGATCCAAGCTGAAATTTTTGTTGTTTGAACTCCTAGTTGGTAGAAAAATGCTAATAGGAAAATAATCCAGCAAATTAAGAAACTGGAAACAAGTAAACGTAAATATTTTAAATACCGCATAGGTCAAAAATTAAAATACAAAAACTCGCTTTGAGAAGCGGTAAAAAAAGTTTTTACGACGATAAAAGCCGCAATACCCATGACAATTCCGAAAGTCGAATTTGGTTGCCATTTTAGGTGCTTTAATGAAGAATCTTCCTCAGAGTGGCGAAGAATGACATCTTTACTCTGAATGGGATTGTACTCTCTCATCCACTGGTAAACGTTGGGACAGAGTAATGCGATCGCGAACAGAATCAGAGACCAAACATAGGTTAAAACGAACTGTTTTTCAGCAACTGATGTAAATTTCACACCCCAACTTTCGAGTAAGGGTTTGAGAGAACCGAGTGCCTCGGCGATCGCCAACGGAATGGAAACACCATTTCCACCCACCATCCCTTTCAATAATACCAGTGCCGCTTCCAAGTTACTCGCTCGAAAAAACACCCAAGCGATCGCCACAGCGACTAAGGTAATGAAACTGCCGATCGCCCGACTCCACCCGTGATTTCCTTGGCGAGCGCGTCCCAATTTTTTGCACAGCGATCGCCATTGGTTGTTAATGATTAAATAAACGCCATGTAACCCTCCCCATAACACAAATGTCCAACCCGCACCATGCCAAAGTCCCCCCAACAGCATGGTAATCATTAAATTGATATAGCGGCGAATTTCCCCTTTCCGATTGCCACCGAGGGGAATGTAAAGGTAATCGCGCAAAAAGTTAGAAAGGGTGATATGCCATCGCCGCCAAAAGTCGATGATACTGGTTGCTTGGTAGGGGGAATTAAAATTAATGGGAAGTGTGATACCAAACATCAATGCGGCACCGATCGCCATATCGGAGTAACCGGAAAAATCATAGTAAAGTTGTAATGAATAGGCCAATGCCCCTCCCCATGCCTGAAAAAATTCTACTGGTATATCCCGCGCTGCATCCCGAAATACTGGCGTGGCATAGCGAGCGAGATTGTCAGCAAACATCACTTTTGAATAATCCGGCAATAAAAATGGTAATTCCTATGGTAAACTTTTCCCAGTTAAAGCGATAAATGGCTCGATCATACAACTGGAAAATCATTTGTTTGTGATGGACGATAGGTCCGGCAATGAGTTGGGGGAAAAAGCTGACAAAAACCCCGTACTTCAATGCACTGTATTCTTGAGTTTCTCCTCGGTAAACATCGACCAAATACGCGATTTGCTGAAAGGTAAAGAACGAAATACCCAAAGGCAGAATTACTTGTCTGCTCGGTTCCCAACTGGTACCCAAAACATCATCAACGCTGGCGATAAAAAAGTTCGCATATTTGTAATACCCAATAATGGCCAAATTAGCGGCAATGCCAACAATTAATAAAACCTTTTTGCCGATGGGTCTATTAATCTTGTGGCTTAATCCCCAACCAATCGCATAGTTGAACCCTATCGAACCTATCAGTAACAGGAGGTATGGGGGATTCCACCAGCCATAGAAAAAGAAAGAAGCCGCTAACAGAGCGACGATCGCCCAATTGTAATATCCTCTTCTGCCGATTTGATAAAAACTAATGAGCGCAATGGGTAAAAATCCCAAAATAAACTCTAAAGAGTTAAATAGCATAGGATTTCACTGTTAATGTCTCAATTTAACCAGCCGCTGCACTGTCTATTTGTTAAATATTCTTGACAATACATATAAGCCTTGAGGGAGTGGCGATCGCCTTTCTCGATACTCGGGAGTTAGCCAACATCCACTTTTTTTACTTGCATATATTAACACAACTTTTTCGGAATCGGTCAACCCAACATAATTTTTAACATTCACCCCATCAACCCACAGGCTGTCCCCGAGGCTGCGTAGCACTTTTGTAGCGATAATATCAGCGGGTAATTTAGAGCATCGGTACTCCAAGTGGGATCCAAATCCGTGCTTTTTGCCTCTCCCAGTCATAAAATTGATGTCAGGTTGCATAATAAACTAGATCCACTACTGGACGAAACGAAAATTTCATCCCCTGATATGTCTAACCCTTCTGCACCTGAGTCCAATCTGTCCCAGTCTCCAGAACAAGCGCCGCCTGAAGGGGCGGGCGAGACTGCAACCCAACCCGCTACCGACGCTGCTGCCCCCAACCGCAGTGCCAAAACGCGGCAGATGTTGGGCATGAAAGGAGCCGATGTCAAAGAAACCTCCATTTGGAAGATACGGCTGCAACTGATGAAACCCATCACCTGGATCCCGTTGATTTGGGGGGTGGTATGCGGTGCCGCCGCTTCGGGTAACTACCAGTGGAAACTCGAGCATGTGTTAATCGCTGCCGCCTGCATGTTGCTTTCCGGCCCCTTGCTGACAGGCTATACCCAAACCCTGAATGATTTCTACGATCGCGATTTAGACGCAATCAACGAACCCTATCGCCCGATTCCCTCCGGGGCCATCTCAGTGCCCCAAGTCATCACCCAAATTTGGGTGTTGCTACTGGCAGGAATTGGCATTGCTTACGCCTTAGATACCTGGGCGGGGCACGAATTTCCCACCATCACCGTCCTAGCGATCGGTGGGTCTTTCCTCTCCTACATTTATTCTGCGCCGCCGCTGAAACTGAAGAAAAACGGGTGGTTGGGCAACTACGCCCTGGGTGCGAGTTACATCGCCCTGCCTTGGTGGGCGGGACAAGCCCTGTTTGGCGAAATCGGTCCAACAATTATCATCCTCACCCTCATCTACAGCATTGCCGGCTTGGGCATCGCGATCGTCAACGACTTCAAAAGTGTCGAAGGCGACAAACAACTGGGTTTGCAATCCTTGCCCGTGATGTTTGGTGTGGGCACAGCGGCTTGGATCTGCGTGTTAATCATCGATATCTTCCAGCTAGGCATTGCCGGCTATTTGGTTAGCATTCACCAAAACCTGTACGCGGCGATTCTGATTTTGCTGGTCATTCCGCAAATCACCTTCCAGGACATGTATTTTCTCCGCAATCCCCTGGAAAATGATGTCAAATACCAGGCATCTGCTCAGCCGTTTCTCGTACTCGGAATGCTCGTCACTGCTTTAGCGATCGGCCAAAACCCAATTACCTAAATTAAAATCATGGCGGCACCAACAGCCGTCGAAGCGAAACTCGAGGAGCGTTCCACTGTGAGGGGTGGACGGATGATGCGGCAGGTGGAAAACGACTCTGCCTAGGCTATCATCTGCCACCCCTCGCCCCATGCGCGATCGCAGTGAACCTGAAACACTCGCCGGAAATTAGAGATTGGGGCAGAAAACAGAACCAAAGCATTGAAAACCAACCCGATTTAACCATGAACCAACTCGATGAAACCTTTACAAACCGTTCTCAAAATACTCCTAACGGCTTGAGAATGTCGATCGCGATTTTACGAAAGAAAAACGAGAGTTTGAAAGCTACGTTTTTTAAAACGTAGATGAAAAACGAACGGCGACTTTAGTCG
>NZ_JAYFEQ010000204.1:0-4852 GCF_055795085.1 Phormidium sp. CCY1219
GAAACCCAGATCTCAAAGGTCTGGGCGGAGAAGCCCGCGCCGTACCGCCTAAGCGGTCGGCGTCGGGAGTACGTCACTCTCTAATATCTACAAGGGAAATCTAACTGAAACCACTCAATGAATGGGGGATAACTCGTGAATAGGAAAACATATTACACCAGTCTGATGTCGGCAGGTTTAGCCCTGTGTTTGGGATTGTTTGCCCCAGGGGCAAATTCGGCTAAAGCAGTGGACTTCGTGCCACCGGATAATGTAGGCGCACCCCGAGGCAGAGTCGGCGGGGGGACGCGCGGAAGTGCCTTCGACCAAGTGGTGGAGCCTGGAGCGCCAGGACGCCGGATCGGGGGCGGAAGCCGGGGATGCAGCATCGGCGGCGGACAACCCAGCGATCGCCTCCTCACCGCCCTGATTCCAGAAAGCATGGTGGGCTTGACGGTAGAAGAATATCCCACCTTCTTCTGGTATCTGCCGCCAACTGATGCCACAGCAGTGGAATTCGTGCTGATGGATGAAAAAGGGGAAACGGTGATTTACGAAACCACCTTCCGCACGAAAGGGGAACCGGGAATTGTCAGCCTCAGCCTTCCGGAGAATGCCTCTTTGCCTCCGTTGGACCTAGACAAGAATTATCAGTGGTATTTTTCGATGATTTGCAATCCCGAGGATCGCGCGGCTGATATTTTCGTGCGCGGTTGGATCCGGCGGGTGGAACCGACGATCGCATTGCGTCAGGAATTACAGGAAGCCACTTCTCAGCTAGAGCGCGCCCAAGTCTATGCCCAGAATGGCATTTGGCAAGATACCTTGGCCTCTCTGGCAACCTCTCTGCGCGACAACCCACGCAACCGTTTGGTGAAAGATGAATGGGAGCAATTGATGCGAGACCAAGGTTTGACTACCATTGCTGATGCCCCTCTGGTGCAGGAAATTACTCTGGAATCTTCCAATATGGAGGAACCCACGGAAGAATTGAATCCCTAGGGGGTGGCGTTAAGCGGCATATCGGCCAAATGAGCGATCGGTTTCAGCCATTTGGCTGATGCCGCCTCCGACCCTTGCAGGCGAAAATGGAAATTAAAAAGGAAGCATAGAGGAAGCTCGCTCGAGGAAGGTGCTTGCAATATCGAGATTTGGCGAGCGATCGCCCACCGATTCCATCGCCAGCAACCCAAATTAATGGTGTCATACTTTTTCGTCTAACCCAGTTCGTTTGAACTGGGTTTTTTGCCGATATCCTGGGGCAAATATAATAAAAACCGCCAGGTTCTGGAGGGGCAGGCGGGTTCGGAGGGATGGACGCAACTGGACTCGAACCAGTGACCCCCACGATGTCAACGTGGTGCTCTAACCAACTGAGCTATGCGTCCTCGTTCCAACAGTATCTTAATGTAGCATAGGGGATTGGGAAAATGCAAGGGATTTTGGAAAAAATTTGCTCCATTCTCTCGATTCCCCCCGGGGAGGGAGTTGTGGGCATTTGGTTTCGCCTTGCCTGCACTCCATTGCGGCCAAACTTGGGGCACTGGCTCACTACAGGGGCTGCTGAGGGAAGGCGAGGGGGCGATCGCCTTGGTCACAAGGATGACTCGCCAACCGCCTGTAAAATTCTGGGAAATTGCAAATCCTCAAATTATTTATTGCCAATCCTTAGCACTCGATTTCGTCATCTTTATCGTAAGAATCAGGCAGAATATTGCGATAAACAAGCACCTGTTTGAACGGAATATTCTCTTCATACTCCAACTCGCGCGCTTGTGCAAACGATTTGGCTTTTACTTGAAGTTATTCTATATCCTGTTTGACCATTACTTGGGGATGATGGTTGATTTTGAAGTTACATGAATTGGCAATAAAACACATTTTATTGGCTTCAGAGTGGAGTTGATTTGCGGTGGCAATCATCTTTTCACTTTCTACCGTGACAATGGGATGTAACGTGACTTCTTTAAACTTTCCACTTCCAGTGTCCGTTTCCTCCATAAGTCCAGTAGCGCGATCGACGTAATCAGTCACAATGATTTGGTGGACGGAACACAAATGCAGATACCAAAGCATATGACAAGCGGAAAGGGAAGAAATGAAGAGGTCTTCCGGGTTATATTTGGTTGGGTCTCCTAAAAACGAAGGGTCTGAAGAACCCATGATTTTTTGAGATTTGCCCGGCGCCCTTAAAATATAGCTGCGATTATAAGATTGGTAATCGAAAGTCCCTTTTCCTTCGTTACCCGTCCATTCAAGGTTGATTGAATAATGATGTGTTTTCATGGAATTATTTTTCGGGGTTAATGACTACAATACGTTCGATTGCACAGTTAGCCCTGGGTTTTTCTGTGATAGTTTGGCAGCGATCGCGATTTTTAAACTAGGGTGGCACCGATGAGTTGCAGTTGTGGAGAATATTTCTCGGTTACGCCTAACCTCAATCATCTTCATATTCCACCCAGGAATTGGGGGTTTCCGACACGGCGACCTTCAAGCGCACCCCCTGGGGCACTCGGCGCTTCGTTTCCTCATAAATGTACTGGGCGATCGCCTCTGCGGTGGTCTCGTATCCTTCTGGCATTGCCTCATTCAGGAGACAGTGATCCAACCCGCCTTTCGTCACGTCCCGTTTTGCCCAGCGCAGGGTGCGGAAATCCGCCACCATCACCTCGTGGGGGCAGTATTCCGAGGCGTGCAGTTTCTCAGACGTCGCCTCCACGCGCACGCGATAGGTGTGTCCGTGAATCCGACCGCAAGGACCGTCGTAGTCCTTGATATAGTGGGCGCTGTCGAAGGTAAATTCCGTTTTGACTTTCCATCGCGGCATAGAGCTTTCCCCTTTCTCCCTGACTTCACCCTGCCATTTCGGCTAATGATGAAGGATTCCATGAGCTACAGTTGAACCAATCTTTTATTATAGAACACAACCTCGTAAAAAAAGCAAGATTAGCTTGAAAAGTGATGAAACATTACTCTAGATTCTTGTAATTGAGACGGGAGTCCTTGACTCGCGGCGCGTCAGCGCTTACCTCTACCTGCGCGACTAAACAAGCGTTTCATGTTCCTCCTACCCGACTGTTGGGACTCTATCCATTTGGTCTCAGTTTCTCAAACTCGATAAAATAAAGTGAATTACCAGGGCATTTTTAAACCAATTAAATTCCTTCGTCAATAGGGAAATGAACAAAATAAGCTTTAAATCAGGTGATTGGCAAGAGCATGGATTTCTCGGGTGCTTGTGTTTGTAGTATTCTCGGATTAAGCTCCCTAACCCTGCCCGACGAAAGTCCGTTCTTTTTACTCGCAGCTTGTATGTTTGATAAAAATGCTGACTCACGCGCTGGCGAATCCATTTGTCCAGCTCTTTTATCTGTTGAGTATCGGTCACCACCGAAAAAAAGCCGATCCAGTTGCTGGTTCTTTCCCCTTTGAGCCTCCCGTGACATAGGGGACAAATTTTTTCCTCTTTTCCTTTGATTTTTTTATTAATAACATGACGAATAAATGAATCAAACCTTTGGTGCGCTCCGCCTTTAAATTTATCGCTGGTTTATTTTTGGATTTTTTGTTGTATTTTGGCCTGAAATCTGTTAATATTGGCAGGGCTAATTTTAAGCCGATCGCGAGTCAATTCAAATCCTAAAAAAATTAAAGAAGTCTGGGAAATATCTAGATATTTAGTTTTGGATGCCTCAGCATCTTCTAAAATGGGATGAAGTTCGAGCTTTATTTCTGCAAGTTTTTGCTCAACCCGACAGTGAATTTCCGAAAGCTTCTCTTGACTTTTTAATAGAATGACAAAATCATCGGCATAGCGGACATAACGCAGAGTATAGTCTCGGGCTAAATTAGCGATCGCCCACTTATCAAATTCGTGCAGATATAAATTAGCCAACATTCCAGAAAGCACTCCGCCTTGGGGGATACCTTCTAAACGTAAATTTTGTTTGGGCGGTTTGTGGTGATGGAAAGTTTTGGTATTTCTGGGTTTACCTCGGTCATCTCTGTAGGAAATGCCGCTCGTTTTAATAAACCTTCTCAGCAAAGTGCTAACCCGCGTTTGCTGACCAAATAAATTCTCAATGATAGAAATCAAACGGGAGTGAGAAATGCGATCGAAAAATTGGACAATATCGGCATCTAAAGCACATTGGAAACCGTTTTGAATATAGTGGTGGATGAGTTTAGCGGCATCAGGCGCAGACTTGCCTTTGCGATAAGCCCATGAAACTCGGTCTAATGCAGAATTGACGCAGAAAACTTTCTCGACTTCACTATATAAAACCTCGTACAAAATTTTCTGTACGACAACGTCGCGGATAGTGGCAATTGATAAGACTCTTTCTTTACCCGAAGGTTTGGGGACGTTAACCTCTCCTCTCGAAAAGGGTAAAATATATAAGTTCCGTTCAGGACTCTTTGAGAAATCAATTGACACCGAATAGAGAGTTCTTTTTCAAAGGTTTGATAAGAAATCCCATCAGCTCCCATTGGAATTTTTATCTCATCCGTAAACACATTATGTTTGGCTTCTTTATAGTGTAAAAAAGCTGTTTTGATGTTTTCGGGTTGAAAGTATTCAACCAACTTCTCTTCTAGACTCTGAGACATCTCATTATTCTAAAAGCAGAGAGAGTACCTAATAAAAAAGAGCGCAACAGGGAGCGCAAGGTACTCTCTAATTCAACCTGTTCTCCAGAGTGTGTTTGCCCGCAGGGGGTTCACCCTGGAGGAATCATCGAAAATTAGGGGTTGGTAAGGGGGGCGAATGGAAACCCCTGTCATTTATGTAAGGGGAGGAATTCGCCCCCCCTTACATAAACAGCACTCCCACAGGACTTCCTTTTTTTAGAAAGTACAAGGCTCCATT
>NZ_JAYFEQ010000205.1:0-3989 GCF_055795085.1 Phormidium sp. CCY1219
GGAAAAGCGCCTTTAAAAGTCCGACTTTGGACTCTTTAAGAATCCCTCGGATTTATCCGTAGGGAGTATCAAAGTTGTCCGCTACGGAAAATATGCTCGGAAATTTCCGTAATAAATCGGCGAATGCTCGGTTCGCTGTAAAATCCATCATCAATGACCGTGATGACGTAGGTTTCGCCGAATAAATTCATCGCCAAGGTGGTGCCCAAAACCCGGGACGTTTGACCGGTTTTTTCCCCCAACCAATTGCCAAAACCCACTTTGATGCCGGCAAAGCCCAAAGCGCGATCGTATTGGTCTTCTAAGGCGCGAATCAGAATTTCATCCCCGAGATGTTCGCGATTGTAAATTTGCAGCATCATCTCGGTGAGTTCGTCGCTGGTGGTTTGGTTGCTTCCGATCGCCACATTTTGGGGATAGGTCCGATTGCCCACAAATTTAGAGTAAACCCGGGTAATTTCAAAGCCGCGTTTTTGCAACACTTGATTGATGTAATCCCAGCCGAGATAATCGATGATTTGGTTGGGGGCAATGTTGCTGCTGTGGGCGATCGCTTCTTTTAACAGTTCTTCCATCGGGTAATTTCGACCCACACGAATCGGCGACGCATCTTCCGTGTAGTTGCCCGGATCCACATAAATTGGCGCGTCCAAACGCATTTTTTCCGTGGTCAATTTGTGCATCAGCGCCACGGCGATCGGGACTTTCATTAAACTGGCTGCATCCCGGGCCGGTTCGTTCCCGCGCAGACGCCGACAAATGCGGCTAGTCACGTGGCAAATGGTAATTTTCACCCGCGACGAAAGGCCACTGTTTTGGGCAATGGGAATTAAAAAGTCCGATTGGGCGACTTCTAGGGCGTAGGCGATCGCGTTGTAGTAGGTTTGGTATTCCCGGATTTTGGCGGCGGCCCGATCGCCGTAGTCTGAGTCCGGGGGAACCTGACGCAGAGACGCGATCGCCTCGGACCAGAGGGATTTAATTTCTTGTAACCTATCGATGGCGGGATCGTCGGTTTTTGCCAACGCCACCGCCTCCGATGCCAGAGTTAGGGCCTCTTCCCAGTAGGGTTTGCCATTGAGTTGCTTGCTAATTTTGCGTTCTGCTGTTTGAACCTGCTGCAACAGAGTATTGGAGTGTTGCACCAAGGGGAGAAATTCCGACCTCTGGGAAGACGCCGATGGGCGATCGCCGCAAGATGGATCCGCCGCCACCCGGGAGTCCTCTGCCCCAGAATCTCTGGGGGCCGCTTCCGGCGACGGGCAAACCGACGGTGGCGATTTAGCTTGCGGGTTGGGTATCCAAATCCCCGCCAACAGCGCCACCGAACTGGTTAAGGCGATCGCGATTCCTCGATTTCGTTTTTGCTTGCCTCTGTGCCGATGCACGTGCTACCTCACACCACTAAAAACCGTAGCATCGCTATTGTACTCAATCTTGGGCAATGCGTCAGGGGATTTTTTTGGCCGGCAGGCTGTTGCGGGTGCAAAAAAACTCTAACCGCCCAGGCGACTCGATTTGTTCCGTTGGTTGCCCCACCCTCTCCTAGATGTAGAACTCCACCCAGGGTTTAGAAAAATGGGATTAGCACATCACGGCGATCGCTACTCTCGCACACGCAAGTGAGACGCTTGGATTCCCGAAACTCCCCTCACCTCACTTTAGCTCACTTTTAAAGTCTGCCGCTGCAATTCTCCCACCCATTGGGAACCGAGAGTCGCGCACCTCACCGCGATCGGCAATCGATACAATTGCGATCGCTCCATAGCACAGTCGCATTTCTCCCCTTGGCGACGCAGCAATTCGATCTCCCGCTGCGATCGGGGTGTTCCAGGTCAAGGACTTGACAATTTCATCAAATCGGTTGACAATTGACCTAATTTGTGTTAAATGCGAGGGAACCCTATGCTAGTGGACATTTTGATGTTATTTGCCAGCGCGGTGGTGGGGGAAGGGACAAGCGAAGTGCGCCAGTGGGCGCAGAGAAAAGCACGGGAGAACAATCCGGGAATCGATACAGCGCTGCTGCAGGCACATCAGAACGCCTTGAGGCAGATTCGCACCTATTGCCAGGGCGTGCCCGAGTGGGAACGGGAGTATTTGGTTATTGTAGCACGATTGGACAGACTGCGGGAAGACGGTAAGGTGATTTTAGGCATGGTGCAGGGAGGTGAAATGCCCGGAAGTGAGGCGAGTTTGGCCCCGGTGGCACAGGAGGCGATCGCAGATCGGTTGATGCAGCGCTTGTCAAGAAAACACCACTGGTTGCGAGAAGCGCCGCCAGTCTTGGTGCGGGCATTTCGCGGGTTATACCTGCCGCAATTGGTGCATTATTTCCGCCTCGAAATCAAACAGGATCCGGAAGTGTTTCGCAGCTTAATCCACGATATGCTCGCACAAACCGGGCAACGGGTGGCCCATCTCGATCGCCAACTGGGGGACATTCGCACCAGACTCGATGAAGGCGTGGATGCCTTTTTGGCCTCATCTCGCGGCATCGATCGCCGCTTTGATGAATTGATAACCGCCTTAAAACCCCCCCAATCGGTGCCGGCAGACTTTGCCTCATATATTAACGAAAAAACCGCCGAATTCATCGGACGAGAATTCGTCTTTACCGCGATTCAAAACTTTATGCAAACCAAATCGAAAGGGTATTTTATCGTCGAAGCAGACCCTGGCGTGGGCAAAACTGCTTTGCTGGCGCAATACGTGCGGCAAACCGGGTGTCTGGCCTATTTTAACATCATGTCCGAAGGCAGAACCCGCGCCGATGACTTCCTCAAAAGCGTTTGCGCCCAACTCATCCAGCGTTACGATTTAAACTACTCCTTGCCCTTGCATCCGGATAATGCTCGCAACGGCAACTTTTTGAGTAAATTGCTCACAGAAGTAGCGGCAAAAACAGGCAGAGTGGAAATCGCCGTAGATGCCTTGGATGAAGTGGATTTAACCACGCAAAATAGCCCCGGAGCCAACGTGCTTTATCTGCCTACTACCTTGCCCGATGGGGTGTATTTCATCCTCACCAAACGCCCGGAAAATTTGCCGTTTGTGGTGTCTGCACCCCAGCAGGTATTTGACTTGATGGACGAGAGACATCGGGAGGAGAATTTACGAGATATCCAGCGGTTTATTCGCGATCGCGCCGCCCGTGCAACCGTGAGCCAGTGGATGGAAGCGCGCCATGTCACCCTAGCAGACTTCACCGCAGTGCTGACCCGCAACAGCGAAGGGAATTTTATGTACTTAAAGTACGTTTTGGACGATATCGAGAAGGGAGATTATGCCAATTTGAACTTAGCAACCTTGCCCCAAGGCTTGCAGAAGTATTACGAACAACACTGGCAACGGATGGGGATGACGGCCAAACCCCTACCGCGCAGAAAGCTGAAAATTATTTATTTATTGTCCAAAACCCGCAAACCGGTTTCGTGCAATTTGCTGGCGGATTTTGCCGAGGAAGACCCCCTCGACGTGCAGGAGGTACTCGACCAGTGGGAACAATTTTTGCGGGTTCGTCCCCTGAATGGAGATTGGGGGTATAGTATTTATCACAAAAGCTTTCAAGACTTTTTGTTTAACCGGAGAACCGTGCAACAAGCCGGGGTTTCCCTACCCGATATCGAACAGGCGATCGTGGATAATTTGTGGGAAGATTTATACGGAGAGGAGTCGAATTAAATGGCAACCAACTGCGCCTTAAACTCCTTCTCAAACTGAGTCTGGGCACCCCAGAAATGATTATTCGGGAAGCGGGGTGCCTCGAGACCCTCCGCCGCCAATTCAGCAGGGGGTTGAGAGGATCCGCTGCCAAAGGATTAGGCGATCGCTCTGGGCAATCTGTCCCCTCCTTCAATTAAAATCGGATAAGCATTCCATAAGCGAAGGGGTGGAACCAGGGGAAACCAGGTCAGGGACTCCGTAGAAACCAACCCCATATCTAAAGCCAGGGGCTTGTACTTCTAACCACCTGACCAGCCTAAACC
>NZ_JAYFEQ010000206.1:0-2178 GCF_055795085.1 Phormidium sp. CCY1219
GCCGTTGCCTTCCTCACCGACGACCCCCTAGAAGCGCCGTTAAAAGGCTTTCCCCCCAATCAACCGAATCTGATATCGGCGATTGAAACCTGGTTAGAGGAAATTTGAGAAACCGGTTTTCTGCGACAGTTTCACCTACAAATCAGAGATTGGGATAGAAACCCAGTTTCTGGCTACTTAATACACCTCATCATGGCTGCCCATATCAACAAATACAGCTTTTTCATCCTCTGTAAAATAGAATAACACTCTCTCATCATAACCCACACTGAAACTCCATAAATCTTTCAACTTACCCGATAGTTTGTGCGTCTTTAAAGTAGGGTCAAATGGATCGAGGATAAACAAGTCTAACTTTTGCCAAAACCTTGTTTCTAAATCCTGATTGCCTTTAATTTTCTTTTTAAAAGCCCGTTTAAAAGCAGAGCTAAAAGGGTCTTCTGGGTTTAGGGTGATAAGGAAAATTTATGGCAGATTACACCCGTTACTGTAGGGGCGAAAAATTTTTCGCCCCTACTTCCATGATTATTCTTCAATCATCTCCTTCAATTTATCAATCTGGTTGGAGAACTTAAGATTTCCTTGTTTTTCTTCCTGCTGGGCTACTTGGAAATTCTTATAAATATTGTCACGAGATTCTTCACGAAGATATTGCTGTAACAACATTGAAATTTCTTGTTTTTCATCGATAGAAAGACCTTTTATTGCTTCAACTACATCATTAAATCTCATCATTGACTAAGCCTCACGGTACTGACTTACTTTGAATGATATTCTATTTTGCCATAAACCAACCGACACCCCAGCCTTCCTCACGGACGAACCCCTAGAATTGCCTCAACGCCGACATCCTCGCCCCCGCGAACGGGAAATCGCCCTCACCCTGGCTCGAACCTGATTTGGGACATCACTTGTCCCGACGAAGACCCCGCAGAACTGCGATCGCCACCTCAAAACCCTCAAACGCGCCCCACCTCCTCCCCCACCGTGCCATTCTCTTCGGTAGCGAATTTCCACCCCGACCCAACCCACCCCAGAACTCATCGCCTTTTGCCAAAAACTGACCGGGGTAATCGCCGTAGCCTTCCTCACCGACGAATCCCTAGAAGCGCAGTAGAAAGGCTTTCCCCCCAATCAACGAAATCTGATATCTGCTATTGAAACCTGGTTAGAGGAAATTAAGGCGTATTCGTAATTTCCACAATCATTTCTCCTTGGCGTAATTGCTCTAATGCATTCGGTAAAGTCGCTATTAACAATTGTTGCAAGTTGCGGTTCGTGACATTGCCACAAGTTAGCCACAAAATTTGAGGAGGCGTTCCTAAACGACAGACCAAGTCAATGAAATCACTGTCTTTCGTGATAATCACCACATTTTCAGCCCGTGCTGCTGCAAAAATCTCGATATCTTGAGCATCCCGTAATCCTAAATCTCGCAATGCTCTGGCTTCTAAACCAAAGGTTTCTGTCAGCCAACTTGCCAATGTAGGCGGAAGTTGAGCATCGATCCAAATTTTCATGCGGTTAGTCTAGGAAAATCAGTACGTCTTGCTGCAAAGACTAAACAGGCTTGAATATCTGCGAGTTCTAAATCCGGAAAATCTTCTAAAATTTCAGAAATGCTAACATTTTCAGCTAACATTTCTAAAATATCGGTGACTCGAATTCGCATCCCGCGAATACAGGGACGACCCCCACATTGACCGGGATTTTGCGTAATTCGGCTCATTAATTCAGGAGTTAAAGTCATATTTTTAAGGCTGAATGTGTGATTACACCTCATAAATTATAGCCGATCGCGCTCCTCAATTCTTGCAGGAATAAGCGCTCACCTCCGAATCTCTGCAACACCTGCCGATGTATTGCCTCAACGCCGACCTCCTCGCTGACGAAACCCGCGAAGGGGAAATCGCCCTCACCCTCAGCGAACTGATTTGGGAAATCACTTGTCCCGACGAAGACCCCCCGGAACCCGCCACCGCCGCTGAACTGCGCCGCCACCTCAAAACCCTAAAACGCGCCCCACCTCCTCCCCCACCGCGCTATCCTCTTCGGTAGCGAAACGGTTTCCACCCCGACCCAACTCACCCCAGAACTCATGGCCTTTTGCCAAAAACTGACGGGGGTAATTGCCGTTGCCTTCCTCACCGACGACCCCCTAGAAGCGCCGTTAAAAGG
>NZ_JAYFEQ010000207.1:0-270 GCF_055795085.1 Phormidium sp. CCY1219
TACCCGCAAATCTTCCATTGCGAAGGTATTTCCATCGCCGGTGACATCAGAAATTTGTCCCACATGATAGGCATCATTGGGGTTAGATGTGGCGAGGGAAAATAGGGGACGAATTGCACCTTCAGCGGTGGGATTATCTAAGACTTGCTGCACCTTTCCATTCGGCACCAACATGATGAAAAATTCATCTCCCGGTCGCATGGAGACGGTTTGCACGCCTCGATATTCGCCGAAGTTCCAATTGCCTTCATTTAAAGAGCCGGTAAATCG
>NZ_JAYFEQ010000208.1:0-8408 GCF_055795085.1 Phormidium sp. CCY1219
AGTCGGTGCCACCTCCGAGGGTTGTGCTTCGCCGTCCAATTCCTCAGTCGGTGCCACCTCCGAGGGTTGTGCTTCGCGGTTCAAGTCCTCGGTTGGTGCCACGGGTGCGGCGTCGGTGGGGGGTTGTTGTACCTCGCTTTCGGGAACGTCTGTATCTGTATTTGCAGGGGCAGTGGGAGCGGCGGGCGTCTCCGGTGGCGGTGCTTCTTGCGCCGGCGGAGGCGCTACGGGGGTTTCCGGTTGCGGTTGGGCGCGATCGCCGGCAGGTTGTTCCCGCACCGGCACCTCTCTTTCGATAATGGTTTCTCTTTCGATAATTTGCGGCTGAGTGGGTTCAGTTTGGGGCTGGGTGGGGGCGGGAACCGGGGTGACTCGATCTGTGCGATCGCCTAACCACTCCCATTGCGTCAGGATATAAAACGCAAATAACGTCACCCCAATCAGGGAACCGAGGATAATCCCCAGGAGCAAACCGCGCGATATATTGTCGCGATCGCCCGAGTCTACTTGTCGCGATCGCTGGGTTTCTCCTGCATCCAAATAACCATCGCGATCGATTCCCCTTTGGCGAACGTTTTCCCCGGTGTCGCTACTGGGTGCTTCCGCAGGCGGTATGCTCACTTGTGCGTTTCTTTGAAAGTCACTATTGACTTCTGGTGGCACTTGGCTCGTATTTTTTTGCTCGTTGGTTTTCATTTTTTGCCTTCCTTCTGATTGACAGTTTCTAGATTCGCCCTTTGATGGTCTGGATTTTTTCAACTTGCGAAAATCTCCGGAATTAAAGGAGATAAAAAGAGTGGTAAAATAAAAGCCATGCTGGATTGAATTGTGCATTCCGCGCGACGATTGCTCGACTTTTTCCCAATTGTTTTTTTTGGGAACAGCAAGCATTGTGCTTTCCGCTAAAGGGCAGGACTCGAATTTTAGGAGAATTAGAGCGGATTTTAATTCTTTGGCAATACCCAACAGCGGGTTTGGCGATTGCCCTTGGTGCGGGAATGGCAGGAGTCACCCTCGGGATCGTCCCCGTACAAATTCCTAATACCACTGTTTGTTTGAGTTTAGTTTACCAGAAAAACACACGGTTTTGTATCTTTCGTAAGAAATATTTTAGAAATTCCAGAGTTATAGCCCGCTTCCGGGGTTTACCCGACGGGCAATTCGCGCTCCGCTCCCACTGCCAGGGGGTTAAATTTTAAAAAATGTTAATTATGCATGAAGATTGATGCTTTGAGCTGATAAGCTAAAAGGTTAGGTTAATCACTTTGAGGCGGGGTGAAGCGGAAAAAGTTGAGCTTCAGGAGAATTCTGGAATAGGGAGAGGCGATCGCCATTTTGGCATAGCATGCGAAACCCGCCCCCACCCAGGCAAGTGCCGATTTTCGAGGTGCTAAGCAATTGGAGAACCACGGTGAAAATTCATTGAAAATCAACCGATCGCCATTCGTGCTGCGTTAAATTCCACAAAGGAAGAATGCAATGAGATTTTATCGCCATCTGGGATTAGCATTGTGGGGATTTTTACTGGTGGTGGCAATTTTCCCCTTGCCCCTCCATTCTAGCGGGGTTGCATTTTTGTCCGGGTTCCCACCCGCGATCGCCCAATCTCCGGCGCGGTTGTCCCTCCTCGATCGCGGGCAACAACTGTACGAAGCGCAGCAATTTGCCGCCGCCATTCAAGTGTGGCAACAAGCCGCCGCCGAATTCGCGCAAACCCGTCAAACCCGGCACTTGGCGCTTACCGAAAATTATCTGGCGATCGCCTATCAGCAATTAGGGCAATGGGATGCCGCCGAAACTGCACTCAACCGCGCATTAAACGCCAGCAAAACCCTGGGCGATACCGCGCTTGAGGCTCGAATTCTGAATGCAAAAGGCACGCTTTACTTCAAACGAGGCAACCCAGAAGCCGCCTTAGAAACCTGGCAGCAAGCCGAAGTTTTCTATCGCAACTCCAACGATACCGAAGGAATAATTACCGCTCAAATTAATCAAGCCCAAGCCTTGCAAAGCATGGGATTGTACCGCAGGGCGCGGATTCAGTTAGAACGACTCACCCAACAGCTTGCCTCCTTGCCCGATTCGGACTTAAAAGCAGCAGTATTGCGAAGTTTGGGAGGAGTGTTTCAAGTGGTGGGAGATTGGCCGCGATCGCACCAAGTTCTTTGCCAAAGTTTAGAAATTTCTCAACGGCTTAATTCTCCCGCAGATATCGCCGAAACCTTGATGAGATTGGGCAATACCGCCCGAGCCAGGAACGATGAAGCTGCCGCCATTCAATACTACAAACAAGCCAGGGAACAAGCAAATTTTCCCCTAACAAAAATTCAAGCGCAACTTAATCAATTGAGTCTCTATATTGCCAGCAATAGCCAATCCGAAGCCCTCGCCATTGTCAGAGAAATTCCCGAGAATTTTTCGGCTTTACCCCCCAGTCGAGCGGCGGTTTATGCCCGGGTAAATTTTGCCGATAGCGCGATGAAAATCAGCCAATGGGAAGGAGTAGAATCGCCTAGCAAAGCCGCGATCGCCGAACAGCTTGCCGCCGCAATTCACCAAGCCCAACAGTTAAACGATTCTCGGGCAACGGCTTATGCCTTAGCACAATTGGCGCATTTATACGAACAAAGCGAACGACTGTCCGACGCCGGGGAATTGATTCAACGGGCAATGGAGTTTCTCGCAGACAGACCAAATGCCGAGGGAGATTTATGGGCATTGTTGCAATGGCAATCGGGACGAATTCTCAACGCGCAAGGGAAGATTAATGAGGCGATCGCAGCTTATCAACAAGCCATCCAAACCCTGGAATCTTTGCGTCAGGATTTAGTCGCCGTTGATTCGGAAGTACGCTTTACCTTTCGGGATGAAATCGAACCGATTTATCGTCAGTTCGTGCAATTGCTCTTGCAAGATGTGGATAGCTTATCTCCCGCAACCCAACAACAACGACTCGAAGCTTCTCGAAAAGCGATCGAAGCGTTGCAATTGCGAGAATTAGAAAACTTTTTTCAAGAAGCCTGCGAAACCTATCAACCCAAACCCATCGAAGAGATCGATGCCCAAGCGGCGGTGATTTATCCCATCTTGCTCGACAATCGATTAGAAGTCATTCTCTCCATTTCCGGACAGCCGTTGCAACATTACGGCAGCGCCCTTTCTGATGCAGAACGGGGGCAATTTTTTCAAGACATCCGTCAGTATTTAAACCCGATTTTTCAACCCCAAGAAATCTTACCGACGGCGCAAAATTTGTACGAGCGCTTAGTGCGTCCCGCAGAACCGACTTTAGAATTGCACCCGATTGAAACCTTAGTCTTTGTTCTGGATGGATTTTTACGCAGTCTTCCCATGTCGGTATTGCACGATGGGAAACGGTTTTTAGTGGAAAAATACAACATTGCGTTAACCCCCGGGTTGCAACTGCTGGAATCTCGAGGATTATCCGAGTCGCGCCTGGATTTGCTGATGGGAGGATTAGCTGTAGCGCGGCAAGGATTTACGCCCTTACCGGGAGTAATTGGCGAAATCGAGCAAATCGAGCGATTGATTTCGACTCACATTCTTTTGAACGAAGAGTTTACCAAAAATCGGTTAGCAAATCAAGTGGAATCGCGACAGTTTGATGGAATTCATTTAGCCACCCACGGACAATTTAGTTCTAAAGCGGAGGAAACCTTTTTGTTAACCTGGGACGATCGCATTTATGTGAAAGATTTAGATAGTCTGCTGAAAAATCGACGCAATAGACAGGCGATCGAACTGTTGGTATTGAGCGCTTGTCAGACAGCGAAAGGGGACAACCGCGCCGCCTTGGGGTTAGCGGGGGTGGCGGTTCGTTCGGGGGCGCGCAGTACCTTGGCGACTCTGTGGTCCGTGCAGGATGATTCCACGGCGCAATTCATGGCACAATTTTATCGCCTGCTGCGCCAAGGAGTACCAAAAGCGCAAGCGCTGCGAGAGGGGCAATTGTGGTTGTTAAAGAATTCTAAATACCAGCATCCTTATTATTGGTCGCCATTTGTGTTGGTGGGGAATTGGCAGTGAAATGGATTACCTGGATCGGCGATCGCGATCGCGGGTGGAACCGATCCACTGCATCGCCAATCATCAAATTGTCTTGCACAATAGAGTAGAGAGGTCCTGGGGCGAGGGATCCGTCTCGGGAAAGGATTTCGGTTCTGCGGTTTCCCCGAGGGAGATTGCCAGGGTTGTGCGATCGCTGGCACCTCAAGTCATTCTCGGCGAGACTTCCAGCGATCGTGAAGACTCGCAAACCGCAGCATCGGAAAACAAACTCGATTACAGACTATCGGAGAAGGAAAACGATGCGTTGGTCTAATTGTTGCAAACTTTTAACCGTCGGGTTAGCGTTAGAATTGTTGTGCGTAAATCTGCCGGGGATATCTCGCAGCGCCACCCTAGCTGGGGAATCCCCCCTGACGAGACAACCGGTGGTGTTCGAGGAAAACTTTGAACCCCCCGGAGAGGGACACCCGGACGATACAGCGGGGGCGGGGTCGCGGGATGGAGTGCGATGTGCCGCCTCGGAACCGGCGATGCGGGCGATCGTGCCGCCGCGCAATTACGGATTGACCCTAGAAGAACATCCCCGGGTGTTTGTATATATACCAGAGACTACCGCACAACAAGTCTTGTTGGCCTTTAAAGATGAGTCCGGGGACTATTACCAGCGGGCATTGTTACCCATTGCAGAAACCGAAACCATTGTGAGTTTTCGATTGCCGGAAGACGCGCCCCCGTTAAGCGTCGGCAAAAATTATCAGTGGGTTTTGACCGTGATTTGCGGCACAACGCCGACCCCGGACGATCCGGTATTCAGCGGTTGGGTACAACGGGTAGAGCAAACGGCGGAGGTGGAAAAAGGGCTGGCGGGGAAACCCGCCGAGGAACAAGCCCAGTGGTATGGAGAACGGGGGTATTGGTACGATTTAGTGGCGAGTTTGGTACAAGCGCGGCAAACCCATCCTGAAGATGGCCGCATCAATGCCCAGTGGGAAAGCTTGTTAGAATTGGCCGGACTCTCGGCGATCGCCGATGAGCGTTGATAGGGTTAAAATTGCCGCCCCCGCTTGCAAGTGAGGCGATAGGGAAGCCCCGAGGCGGCTCTATGTGCGATTAACTCGATAGCGCCGCGATCGTTGACAATCCAACCGCGCGCCTCTACCGGGATTCGATAGCGGGTCCGATCGCTCTCCGGGAGCGGCACATGTGAGACGTCGGGTTCCTCCGGCAGAGGGCGCAAATCCTGGACGAGAACTTCCCCGCGCAGGATGCCGCGCGGATCTTCCGGCAATCCTCCGCGTCCCACCACCGCGAAGTGATTGCCCTCATCTGCCGCACATCCCGCCACCATCTCGCCCATCGGTTCCCAAACGCGATCGGGCAATAGTGCCAATGCTGCCTCGGGATTCACGTCTGGCGTATTGATTTCCACAATCCCGCTAAACGACGGACCGAGTTTGGAAGAGGCCATAATATCGCTTTCCGGCGTAGGAAAGGGGCGAAATTCTGCGCCCACAATGCCGCGCGCGTGAATGATTACCCGTCCGCCAAAGTTATCCAGGGCATTGGCGCTGATATCGCTATTTCCCAGGGCGGTGAGAATATCGGTATTGAGGGTAATGTTACCCCCCGTGGCGTTGCCTCGGGCGTTCGTGGTAATGCGCGATCGCTCCTGCAATTGAATGTCCGGACTGACCACAACAATATTGGCTTGCGTGCCCTCGATGCTTTCGGCGCTCAGACTGCTATTGTATAAGCGCACGGCATCGGCACGCACCCGCAAGTTACCCGCCACCCCTTGGTTCTGACTGCTCACCGACAGTTGCGCCCCCTGCTGCAAACTCAGGGTTCCGGTTTCCACCGTCAGCGAGTTCACGTCGCCCAATCCGGGAGAACTGGCAAAAATCCCGCTGGGATAGCGTTTGCCCGATTCATCGCGCACCAACTCCGAGTCGATATCCGCCTCGAGGGTTTCCCGCACCGGAAGAAAGCCGATCGCTTCAATCGCCTCCCTCGCCCGGACGAATACGCTTCCCCCGGAACTTTCTCCCAATGTTGCTGCCGAAATTTGAGCGCCATCGCGCAGGATTAACCGGGACGTGTCCACCACTATATCTCCTCCTTGGCCGACCGATCCTCGATCCGTCTGCGCCACGAAGCGACTGGGAAATCCCTCGGGAGAGAGGCCGCTGAGTTCCACTCGTTCCTCGGCGCGGATAGTGAGATTGCCGCTGTTCCCGATGCCTTCGGTGCCTACATTAATTCTCGCCCCGTCGCGCAGGATCGACCGCCCGGTTTCGATGGTAATGTTACCGCCGTCTCCCCTGCCGCCCTCTTGGACGGCGGTAGTGAGTTGAGAGGGGGGTTTACCCGGTTCTTGCCCGATCGCGGCAACTTCTTCGGTGGCGCGAATTACGATATTGCCGCCTTTTCCCTCACTGAATAAATCTGCCGCGATAATCCCACTCTGGCGCAGGGTGAGGCGTCGGGTATCGATAGTGATGTTGCCGCCATTGCCTCGGCTGGCTCTGGGATCGACGGTGGCCAAAATGCCGCCGAGTTTGTTGAAGTGATTGCCCCGATCGCTGACTTCGATGGTATCGGCGGCGATCGCAATATCTCCCGCATCTCCACTGCCGGCAGCTAGGGTGGAAATCACTGCCCCGCCATTCACGGTTAGGGTGTGGGTGGCGATCGCGAGCTGACCGCCACTTCCCGCACTGATGGTCTCGCTGCTGACTCTCACTCTGCCGTTGAGGGTTATCTCCGGTGCCTCTAGGGTTAATCTCCCCGCATTTCCCGTGGCCTCCTCTCGGGAAATGGTGCTAACGCCTGTGTTAAAGCGGTTTGGCCGATTTTCTGCTGGGGGCTCCCCTTCTCCCCCCGGTGGCGGCACCGACTCCTCTCGGGGGAAGGGTTGGGTGGAAGCAAAATCTACTTTTTGTGAGGCATTCAGAATGAGGTTGCCGGCATTCCCCTCACTAAGCGTCTCGCTTACTACCACGGAATCGCGCAGGATAACGGTTCCGGCGTCGATGATAATGTTGCCTCCCCTGCCTCGGGAGTTCGGTTTCAGGGTGGTCATAATTCGGCTGTTTCCACTCGCTCTTATCGTATCTGTGGCGCTGATGTAAATATCTCCCCCCACTGCCTCTGCCGTACCCAATCCTTCCTCGATTCCCGCTGACAAATCGCTAGCGGTCATGGCGAGATTTTGAGTATAAATTGCCAGGTTGCCGCCGCCTTCACCCACGATACTGGCCCTCGAGTCGGACAGGCGCACATCGGCGCGATCGCTTGCGGGCAACTCCCGGGTGTCTCCCGTGAGGGCAATTTCTCCCACGTCGGACAAGCCGGCGATCGCGATTTCTCCCCCCGGCGCGCGCAGGGTGGCACCGGTGAGGCGCACTTCCCCCCCCAGTAAGCCCAGGGTTTGTCCCGGTTTTACCGCTAGATCCGAGTGTTGCACGGCGATCGACCCGGGCGCAGACCCATATTGCAACCCGATGGGAACATTCACAGACAGCAAGGGGGCGCTGTCTGTGGGGCTGCTGCGGTAAAGCGCGCCATCGGGAAAGGCGATCGCCTCCGCACTCGAAGCAAAAAACGACCCGCCCACATCCAGACGCGCATTCGGTCCGAAAACCACCCCGTTGGGATTGATTAAAAACAGATTGGCACCCCCTTTTACCCCCAAGGTGCCGAAAATCCGGGACGCATTGCTCCCCGTCACCCGCGTTAAAATATGGCCAATCCCATTTGGGTTGGCGAAAAAAACTTGTTGTGTATCGCCGATATTAAATTCTTGGAAACTGTGGAATAAATTACTGCCCCGTCTCGCTCCCCCTTCGATGAGAAATTGTTGCCCGGGTTGTGGCACGATCGCAGAGGATTCCGTTCCCAAGCTGTTGTCGGGAATCAGTTGCGCCCTCGTGCCCACAGGAACCGCGATCGCCGCGATCGCGCTCCACCCCAAAACGGTCGCTAAATGGCGGTAGTAAGACATGGCCTTGTCCTAATCTGCGATCGATTTCATCATATCGCAATCCGCCATCCTATTGTCATCTTTCTCCCTTCACAATCCCCGTCGGCTTCCTGAATCAATTCCTCCCATCGGAGGGTATTCCCTCCCTCCTAAAGACTCCGCCTCCCCCCAATTAACTCAGCCAAATCATTTGCACCCTTGCTGACCCCTTTTCCCCAATCTATCCCCCAATCCACTGGGTTTAAGGACAGGGCACTGCCCTGTCCTTACAGGTAAAAACGATACCACTGGAGGATTGACAGGCGCTTTGCCGGAAAAAAGGCAGGATTAATTGTCCATCTGCGCCTGCAATTCCCGGACTTGTTCTAAAGACAATCCGGTAAATCCAGCCACTCGC
>NZ_JAYFEQ010000209.1:0-30621 GCF_055795085.1 Phormidium sp. CCY1219
TGTTGCTTGATGCGATCCGCAGCCGAATAGTCCCAACCGCGCTTGCACCTCCGAGGTAAAAAATTCGTTACCTCACCTGAACTGATAGACAATCAAATTAATACATGGATAGCTTCTATCTGGGCAAAACCTCGGCAGTACCTATGCTTACACCTTAGCTTGATGCATATGGGGTTTTAACCCCCATGTGATTCGCTCACAGAATCCTTTTAGGGAAGGGGTCTGGGGGGTTACGTCTCTCTTCAACCCGGAGATGCTCTCACAAATTTAAGCTTGCTAGTCCACTATTACCCACTGGATAACTATAGAACTTAATGCTATATTTCCAAGCGGGGAAAAGACGGAAATAAATTTTATAGATTGCAAACTGCATCGCTTAACTATTGCAAACTGCATCGCTTAACTGTTGCCGCATCTTAAGTTCGTATTGACTAACAAACTGAAATATTTCTTCGACTTTCTGGGAGTTTTTTTCCCAAAGCGGCAACAATACTGGCTCCATGATTTCAAAATGCTTGGCTTCACAGTGAACTTTAAAGAAAGTCAAAGCGTTTTGAGGTACATTAAATGTCTCTGCTACCCGCAATAAAGCCAGAAAGTCAACGTTGTCAAGTTTTTCCCAAGCAGATAATAGACAGGCTATGCTGTGGGTATCTTGATCTTCTCCACTTTGAAGCCACTCAATCCATCCTCGCTTGTAGCCGCTAACGAAGGATGGGTAGGTATCGTCCATAAAATACTTGGATTTTATATCAATGCCAACAGCTACGGCGAAATTATGATACATTTCTTCGTGAGAGCGACCAGCTCCTCCCATTTCTTCACGAATATTATCTATTATGGACTGCTTAATTGTCAAATTAGGAGCATGGTTACCTAAATACCAAAGAATTTCTTGGCTGCTCAGTCGGTAGAGATGATAAACAAGTTGCACAAAGTAAATTTGCTGTTCTTTGGTTAATTGTTCATGAGCCGTGAATAATTTCATGGCATTTAAAGATTGGGCGTATTTCTCATACCATGGCTCGACAAACTGCCGGAGGGAAACAGCCAACTCAGAATTCAGATTTTTGGTTTTCATTAGATTGCTTCATTATTAATGCCCTAATAGCTCTAATTGTAACAGGTCTAAGGCGTTGATACCAAAAATGTTGCATTTTTGTAATACAAATTTACATTGAAGAAAATCAAATCCCTGTATCGGGGTAATCGCATCTATTGCGGTTCTCAAATAAATGTGGTAGAATGCAGAGACTAGTTCAAGCGACCAATTATAAGATAAAAGCTTATTCCAGAGATTTACGAAAAAAATCATAGATGCCTATAAAAAAGAAAAAATTTTCTCAATTCTGATTTATAGCCTTTCTCAGATTGATGCGATCCGTAGCCGAATAGTCATTACCGCGCTTGCACCTCCGAGGTAAAAAATTCGTTACCTCACCCATATGAGAACTGCTATAACATTAGGAAAATAAATTGTTTTTGCATAACTGCTGGTTGAGTATTTGGAGATTCCAAATAAATGAATCATCGCCTTTTCTGGTTCCTCAAAACCCGGATATAACTTGTGCAGGCTGTTTCTCATATCCTCATTTAATTGCGTGCGACCTGCATATTCTCTGTGGAATGCTTCCCTTTCGGCGTGAAGCCTCTCTGACCCTGGTTTTTCTATTGCTATTATTCCCTTAAAATTAGAAAAATCCCCCAATCTTTCAAGCCAGGTATCTACTAAATAACAATAAGTAAACCACGAGGATTCAATCACTAGATAAAATTCTTTTGACACCATAACATTATTCAGGTTTAATTGATTTTTATTTCACACAAATTTCGCCAGGAAACGCTTTTATCGTCCCTGAATATAACTCTGCCTTCTGGCTGACTAACGGTTTCAAATCGCGTCGATTTGAGTTTTTCGAGAAGCCCATACGCAAATTATTTTGCAGATTTACGGGTGGCGAGGCGGAGTTGCGGTTCAGCCGTTCCCTAGCAGAAGCTAGGGAACGAGCCACCGATGTAAGCATGCAAATTATTTTGCATACCTACTTAGCAATCATTTCCTCCCTAAATCCCTAGCTGGTGCTTGATATGTTGGGATAGCCTATATTTACCGAGTATTTCTCGAGGTAATTGTCCCGCTCCCTCAATCTTTCCCAAACAGGCTTGACTTCCGCAATGACACTTAAATGCTCTATCCATCGACCATTCTGTAGAGGGATAGAAAAAAGTCAGCTCTTCCCCAGTGTTAATTTGACGCAGAGCAGTAACCCTCATCTCGGTGGTATCGAAATCCACATTGGGGTCGCAACTATGGTTGATACATTGCAACCACTCGGGATCTAGCAGAATGTGCCGATTTTTATCGAGCTGTACGGATAAATAGTTGGGTTTAGCTAATATTTCTCTCGCCCCAAAACTAAACAAAACTTCTCCCGGACAAAACTCCCCAATGGCGTGGAGGGATTTATTCCTGGTTTGTCGGCACTCCCAAACCTCAGCGATTGGGGCTACCTGGTGTTTTTTGTGAGTTATCTTGACTGTTTCAGTCATGCTAAGCGATTGTGGTATTTCAATTGGTTTCCTTACTCGGTGGAGTATGGCAATACATCGGAGTTAGCCGGGGGTGTGAGTCACCTCCCTTTGTTTCTAGTATAGCATCGTTCTTTTCAACATCAAATCCCTTTGGCATAGAAAATTTTGCGAATTGTCTGGCAAAAGCAGCAGCTTGGCGTGGGTTGGCGAGGGGCTGCTACAGCTTGCAGAAGCATTGCAAAGGAGTTGCGATTGTGAGTGGAGCAATCATGGGAAGCGAGGCCGATTCAGGGGTGCAGACTTGTCAAACCCGAGGTGGATGAATGGTACAACATGGAAATCCCCCCTGAGAACAGGGGGGATGGGAGGCACGATCGCCTACCGTGAAGTAGTATCGCTCACAACCGAGCCGATTCTAGAACGCTTCCACCGATGGAGGACGACCCTCGGCAGAGATTCTTGGGTCCACGGGGTGTTCCATGTGGAAAGCAGGTTTGCCTGCTGAAGCACCATTGCCGTTGGACTTGGAGTCAACGCGAATATTCTGTTCCGGCAAGGCGACGGAAAGCCCTTCTTCCTCGAAGCGGATCTGGATGTGGCGGATAATATCCGGCCATGCTGACCAGAAATCGTCGGTTTTGGTTGTAAATCCAAAGTATATTGCGATAAAATACTCATCATACTCCCAAGGGAAGGTTCCCGGCGGTGGATCGTCCAGGACTAAGGGGTGAGATTTCGCAAGATCCACCAGAATGCGTTCCGATTGGACAATGCTTTGGTGAAAGGGAATGCGGATGCATAAGGTAGCTTTACGGGTTTCGCTTCGGGTTAAATTGGTGATGGTTGAACTCCAAACCGTATTGTTCGGAATGTTAATCATCTGTCTGTCGAACCCTTGAAGGCGCGTATTGGCCAGGGTGATGGAATCCACATACCCCCAGATGCCGTTCATTTGAATTTCATCCCCCACGTCGAAGGGTTTGTAGACCATCAGCATCAAGCCGCTGGCGAAGTTCCCCAAGTTACTTTGCAGGGCGAATGCCAAGACGAAGCTAACCCCCCCAACCAAGGCTAAAATCGGTCCGAGGCTGACTTCCAGGGCGGTGAGGGCTAGCAACACCCCAACCACGATCCCGCCGCGCTTGACCAACATCACCACAAACTCGCGCAGGAGGTGGGAGATGCCGGGAAACAGCATCAGGGTGCGATTGAGCAGGATGCCGAGACCCTGGGCCACCACGATGGATGCCACCATGATGCCGGTAAACTTGCCGATATTGCCCGCCCAGCGCATTCCGCCTTCATCGGACTTCAGCCAACTGACGGCGCGCAGTGCCAGACCTTCGGTATCTTGGACGTCAATTTCCACGACGCCGATCGCGCTGATGAATTGGGAGTAGGATGTGGGGTCGCCGCCTTTGCTCTCCAGTTCCTGCAAAATCACTTTGAAGCGATCGACGATCGCGGTGCGCTCGTTTATCAGTTCGGTAACGGTGACGACTAGTTGATTTTTCTGTTCGGACTCTTCTTCGGCGCTTTGTTTCAACTGCTCGGCGCTGTCTTCGAGTTCTTCTTGTTGGTTTTGCAGGTTGGCATCTTCTTCAATGCCCGTCGGACCGGCAACTAGTGTCTGTCCGTCGCTGTCGATTTCGGTATTTTCCAAACTAGCAGCCACGCGATCGGTGGCATCATTTTGCCCGCCGCGATCGCTTTGCGGTTCAGACGCTCCGCTAATGGCTTCCCGAGCTTTTTTTACCTTTTCCAAGGCGGCGTCAAATTGCCGGGTGGCTTCTTCGGCTTCTGGGGAGTTGGGTTCGGCTCCCCGTAAGTCCTCTTTGGCCTTTTCTAGCTCCCGGATCGCAGTGTCGAGGGTATCGATTTTGCCCACCAGTTCCTCGTAGGCAACGGTTCCGGGCCAATACACTTCCTCGCGATCGCGCTTAGCTTGCTCCAGTACCTCTCTGGCTTTTTCCAGTTCGGCGGTTTCCTCTGCTTTTGCTAAAGCCGCGTTGAGCGCGTCGTCTTCTTGCAGCCCCTGTTGGGTCTCCTGCGCTTCTTCTAAGGCACTCTGCGCGTTTTTGATATTTTCTTTGGCTGATTCGATTTTTTTCGTAGCTTCATGGTATTCCAGAGAGTCTGGAGCTGCTTGGGCTTGCGCTTCTTCGGCTTCTGCCAGGGATTGCTGGGCCGCTTCCAACTCACTGGCGGCTTCTTCCTGTTTGGCGATCGCCAGGTTTTGGCGTCGGATGGCGATTTCGACTTCGCTAATTTCTTGAACTTTTTCCTTGAGAATTAACAACCACGCCGCCGCTTCCACTTCTAGTTCCTCTAGGGTGAGCGGCTTGACCATCAACCTCAGTTCCTCTACGGGAATGTTGAGGTCTTTGGTGGTGATTGCGCTCTCGGTATTCGGATCGCCGGGAATTGTCTCTGCGATGAAGGTTTTTTCAGCGCTCGGATCTTCCTGCGATCGCGCGGGGCCGCTCCAACTCACAATTGTGCAAGCGATTCCCGCTACCACAACAGACCAGATTCGGTAGCGAAACATACTTTTAGTTTCTCCCCAACAGCTTCAGTGTCCATGTTATTAGCCTTGAGTCTAATCAACGCCCAAGGATTTTGTCAATGCCAATCTTATCGGAAAATTCTATTGTTTTTGTAAAGATTTGTTGACTTCCGGATTTACCCTCGCTCCGCTCTGGCTTTTGCTGAATTTCTTTTCAACCCTTTTACCGTTCTCGTACTGTACTTTGCACTACTTTCTCCACATTCAACAAGCGATTTATCAATGGCTTCTGGCTGTTTTTGCCCTGACAACCGTAAACCCGTCGCAAACCCTAGCCGTTCCGCCTGCTTTGTTTCTCGCGAACGGCTCATTTTAGCAATTCAGGGGCGAGCTGTAGCCAAATTAATTGACACTGTAGCCAAATCAATTGACACTGTAGCCAAATCAATTGACACTCCTGGCAGGAGGGTGACAGGAGGCGATAAAACAATGGAGGGGCGATCGGCAAAACTACCGGCTCCCATGCAGGTACCTCACCCACACAGTGCGCTTTTCCCCGCCGCAATGGGGTCACCGCCGTAGGATCCAACGCTTGACAAAAAAGAACAGTGATGAAATAACAGCTCAGAGAGGTTTTCCCACCCCAAAAACCCTCGGATGGTGGGTCTTGAAGCACCGGAATTTTCGGCGCAATCCTGGCATTTATGCCGCAAAAAATCAAGGAGTGGAGGGAAAAAGCGAGGGGATAACAAGTAGCAGAAATCAACCGATAAAAATAGGTGTACAATAATCGAGGGAATGTTCTTCCTACCCACCCTCTATCCCAGGTGGGTATGGAGAAGCTAACGAAAAGACCGACTCTGGAGGACTCTCCCGGGCGTTCAACCTAACCAGGTAACACCGGACAAGGTTCAACCGACAAAAGCTGCCAGTCCGAATGGGAAGAATAAAAGAGCAGAAGGTTTGCAGCAAATGCATACCCCAAAGCAACGGTATAGTAGAAACTTATCCACGGAGGAACGATGAAGCGTCGGGCGTTTGGGTCTGGATTGAGTATATTTGTAGTCAGTGTATTTTTCTGCGCGAGTTGCACCTCTTCTCCGACCGCCGGGAAGGATCCCAATGCACTTCGGATCGGATATAGTGCCTGGCCCGGTTGGTTGCCTTTAACCGTAGCCGAAGAGCAACAAAAATTTGCCGCCAACAATGCGGGCATTAACTTGCAGTGGTTCGATGGCTATTTAGATTCGCTCAATACTTTAGCGGCGGGTCAACTGGATGCCAACACCCTAAGCCTGCAAGATACAATTAATGCCGTCGCCGCCGGTGCGGATCTGGTCGCGGTGGTGGTGACGGATTATTCCACGGGCAACGACCAAATTATCGTCAGCGAAGGCATCAACAGCGTTGGCGAACTGAAAGGCAAAACTGTCGCCGCCGAAGAAAGTACCGTTTATTTTTTGCTGCGGCTGGCATTAGAAAAAGCCGGGTTGACTCTCGAGGATATCGAGTTTCAACCGTTAGAAGCCGGGGCATCTGCAGCCGCTTTTGTGGCGGGACAGGTCGATGCGGTGAGCGTTTACGCCCCTTTTACCAGTAAAGCAACCCAGCGATCGGGCAGTAAAGTCATTTTTAGTTCAAAAGATGTCCCGGGGGCAATTCCATCGGCGATCGTCTTTCAGCGCGAAACGATAGAAAATCGTCCCGAAGCGGTGCAAGCTTTTGTCAATGCCTGGTTCGATACCCTGGCCTTTATGGAATACAATCCAGAAACGGCCTATGAAATGATGGCGAAGCGCGCTGGGGTGTCGGTAGAAGAATACAAAGAATATGCAGCGGGCACCAATCTGTTGAGCCTGGAGGAAAACTTAACCGCCTTTACCCCCGGAAATGACCTGAATTCTGTATATTATGCTGCAGAACAAGTCAGCAACTTTTTAGTAGAAACCGGGTTGGCTCAACAGAAACCGGATATCGACGGATTGTTCGATGACCGATTCGTGAAAGCTTACGCCCAGCAACGAGAACAAGAATAAATCCGCCCATCGTGGTCACAGAAGAGAAGGATGCCGTAAGAAAAATGGTTTGCGAATGAATAAAGCTCCATTGATTCAACCGAAGAGGAACCAGCAACAAAACGATAGCGCCCCGGAAGATAGAACCTTGCGGCCCACGGTTTTTTGGCGGATTGCTGAGGATATACCCGATCGCTTGCGGTGGGTGCTGATGGGACTGTCGATCGCAATACCCTTCTTGTTTTGGTGGATATTCTCGAATTCGGGATGGGTGAAACCCTTGTTTCTCCCCACGCCAGCTAAGGTATTTTCGGCGATCGCCCATCTTTGGGCAACCGGGGATTTACTCAAAGATATTTTCGCCAGTTTATATCGGGTGCTGATGGGGTTTGCCTTGGCGGCGACAATCTCGATTCCCTTGGGAACGGTGATGGGGTCATTTGCCAGCGTGCGATCGCTCCTCGAACCGATGATTGCCATCCTCCGGTATATGCCCGCCCCCGCCTTTATCCCCTTGCTGATTTTGTACTTCGGAGTCGGGGAAACGACCAAAATTTTGCTGATTTTTCTCGGCATTTTGTTTTACAACACCTTAATGGTGATGGATGGGGTCAAGTTCGTGCCCAAGGAGTTAATCGAAACCTCCTATACATTAGGCGCGCGCCGCCCCCAAATCATCTGGCAAGTGATTTTTCCCTACATTCTGCCCACGATTATCGATGCAGCTCGCGTCAATATTGCCGCCGGATGGAATTTAGTCATTGTCTCCGAATTGGTGGCGGCGACTGAAGGATTGGGACGGCGCATTATTGTCGCCCAAAAATTCCTCAAAACCGATGAAATTTTTGCCGGCTTGATTGTGATTGGCATCATCGGGTTGTCCATAGACTTGTTCTTTCGATTTCTGTTGCGGCTCACTTGTGCTTGGGCGAGTCACGAGAATCGCTAGTTATTTAACTCTTTCGTTTAGGTTGTTGGGCGAGGGGGGACTTGCGCTCCATTTTAAAAGCAATTCATCTAGGGGAAAGGAGGAATCTAGTCCTACATTTTCCTGGGTTATCCTTGCATATATAAAGCGAATCCTAGTCATTTATTTTGTTGAGTAAAAAAATGTCAACTTAACTTGACAGTAAATAGAGAATGACATACAATGAAAGGCAAATAAATACGATGTTATTTCGTCCCTGCTTTCTGGTGAATTGACTCCTCTAATATATTTTGGAGAACTTCACTAGAAAAAGCAAATCACTCCACCGCAAACCGCAGGAGATTACCCGGAGCGGAACGCCACCAACTCTAGCGTTAGCAATAGTTGGTGGATAGAGGGATGAAATACTCAGCATTCGAGCCAGAATTTCTGGCCATATCCATTACAATTGTCCTAGACTGGAGTACCTATGGCTCTTGAAATCAATCTCAGCGAACTTCGTGCATCGATGTCCACCCAATCCACTCAACCGGTAAAGGTGGAAGTTCCTCCGAATATCATTGCCTCAAACGTAAATGTATTTTCGGGAGATTTACTGTTAACCTGCTCTTACTCCCCAGAAATTAGCCCGACGGTTTTCCAAAACCTAGCTCGGGGACGACGTGCGTTCTCGTTTTGTCCGGAACTGACGCACCTGGACAAATTAGGCTTTAAACTCTGCACGATTTTTCGACTGAAGCGGGTCACCAGTTTGGTAGTTTTGACCAAAGATGGCTCGCCCCATTCAATGCAGATTCCGTTAATGGTGCAAGAAGCGGCGGAAGATGTGGGGTTTGATAAAAATAACATTCGTTATTTTTGCCTCGAAGGCGGGCAAGTTCACGAAATTGCCGATCTCGCCATTCGCAAAGCCCGTCACTATTCCGAAATCGAAAAGCTACTGCCATTTGCCAAACTGCATAAAGTCACTCAAATCTTGCGCTCTCCCGAAGGATGCCCCAACGATCGCGCAGAAACCTATGAATCGATCGTAAAAAATCTCGAAGAAGAAGTGGCAGAAATTAAAGCCGGAGTAGAAAACAAAGATACCGAAAATCTGATTGAAGAAATCGGCGATGTGCTATTCAATCTCTATTTGATGAGCCAAATTGCCGATGAAGAGGGAAAATTTGACATCACAACCGTAGTGGATCGGGTTGCCGATAAAATGATTCGCAATCACGAATCGATTTTCGCCCCGCTTCAATTGAAATATTAAACCGAGAGTCAGATCGGGGGAACAAGCTACCCGATCTGGCGCGATCGCCTACCTGCGCCCAGCGGTGCCCAATGACCTTTGGACAAGGGGTGGCGCAGGATTAGGCGTGGCGATCGCTCTCCAACAATCGCAGAAGTGAGGAATTGCCAGATGCAAATTTGGTACACCGATCGCCCACTGCCCGAGGATCTGTCGAACTCCCTCTTTCTCGCCGGACCCACCCCACGCAGGGCGGAGGTCATCTCCTGGCGCAAGGAAGCATTACAGATTTTATCGGACTTGCAATTTAGGGGGCAGGCGATCGTGCCCGAATGGTCCACCGGCGCGTTTTATCCCGATGAAATCGAGCAATTTGAATGGGACGAACAAGGATTAGAACGTGCCAGCGCGATCGTCTTTTGGGTCCCGAGAGCGATCGCCACCTTGCCTGGGTTGACCACCAATGTGGAATTCGGTCGCTATGTGAGTCTCGCACCCCAGCGCGTCTTTTATGGCAGACCCGATGAGGCGGTGTCGGTTCGCTACTTAGATTGGCTCTATGAAAAACATACCCAGAAAAAACCCTACCATCGCCTGACTCCTTTACTAAAAGCAGCAGTAGAAGCAATTAACTAACATGACCTCTCGGATTATTCCGCCCCCTTGTTGCGGGTTTGAATACGCTCATCTCTCGGTCATTCCCAGAGTCTCCAACGTTCGACCCGAGGATGTAGAAATCAAAACCCACATAACGCCAACCTTTGCCACTGAACTACCGTTTGTTCCCTCGCCGATGGACAGCGTAATTGGCAAAGAACTAGCACTCGCCATGCTTCAAGCCAAAGGATTGCCCATTTTACATGGTTTTTATGGAGAAACCCCGCAATTATATGCCCTAGTCGATGAACTAAAAGAACGCTTTCCCCACCGCGACGATCGCCTGGGTCTTCTTCTCTCACCGGATTTAACCCAACTCTCAGAAATTGCCCCCTTACTCCAAGATAGAATTTCCGTCATTGCACTAGACACCTTACATCAAAGTCCGCATCTGCACCTGCAAGCGGTACGAGAACTCAAACACCGCTTTCCCCATCTCGAAATCATCTCCGGAAATGTAGTATTTTCAGAAGATTGTCGGGGATTAATTCAAGCCGGCGTGGATGCCATTCGGGTGGGAATGACCTCAGCTTCCATCAACCGAGGGCGGGAACTGCTCGGTTGTGGTAGAAGGCAAGCTTCTGCGGTGTGGGACTGTGCTAAAGTCACTACAGAACTCGGCGTGCCATTAATTGCCGATGGCGGAGTGAAAACCATCTCCGATGCGGTAATTGCCTTTGCATTAGGAGCGGATGCCGTGATGATGGGACAGAGGTTTGCCAGTCTTCCAGAAAGTGCGGCACCCATGCAAACTAACGCGGTAGGCGATCGGGTAAAAATTTATCGTGGAATGAGCCGAAAAGGAAAAATCGCCGCCGACCTCATTCCGGAAGGAACCACCAAAGAACTACCAGTCGCTTCCGATTTCGATACAACTGTTTTAGAATGGGTAGCAATTCTCAAACTCGCCATTTCTAGAGCCGGCTTTTCCGCCCTAACCGAGTTCAAAACCTCTGCTTTACTGGAATTTATTCTTTAACCACCCATTTCCCTGATGGATTCACCGAAAGGTGCTGCATTCTCAGATACCCCAGGAAAAAATCTGTAAACAGCCTTGATTTTAATTGAGGAGAATAACTCATGCATTTAGAAGTTGACAATTTAACCAAAGCATTTCCTCGCCGAGGGGGAAGTTTGCTGGCTTTGCAAAATATTAACCTGCATGTGGAAACTGGAGAGTTTGTCTGTGTAGTGGGGGCGTCGGGTTCGGGAAAATCGACGTTCCTGCGTTTGATTGCCGGGTTGGAGATGCCGACAAAAGGAGAAATTTTAGTGGATGGAGTGTCGGTGAAAGGACCTGCACCGGATCGCGGTATGGTATTTCAAAACTACACCCTTTATCCCTGGATGAGTGTGGCGGAAAATGTGGGATTTGGGTTAAAACTGCAAGGGGTTTCGCGCAGGCAACGAGAGCAGCAGGTGGCGTATTATTTAGAAATTGTCGGGTTGTCGGAATTTGCCCGATCGCTGCCCAGAGAATTGTCCGGGGGAATGAAACAGCGGGTGGCGATCGCCCGCGCCCTCGCCTGTCAGCCCAAAATTTTATTAATGGACGAACCGTTTGGTGCCTTGGACGTGCAAACCAAGGAAGTGATGCAACAATTTCTGCTGCAAATCTGGGACCAGACGGGCACTTCTATTTTAATGATTACCCATGATGTGGAAGAAGCGGTATTTTTGTCCCAACGGATTTATATGCTAACCGCTCGTCCGGGAACGGTGCAAGAAGAAATTATTCTGGATTTACCGAAAGAGCGCAGCGATTATCTGCGGCGATCGGCAAAGTTCCTCGACTACAAATATTATATCATGGGTAAGCTGCGATCGGACGAAAATGTTCCATTAGCAGTTTGACAACCTCAGTTTTTTACCCGGGGTTGTTGCGTGCAATTGCAACAACCACCAGGGAAACTTTAAAAGAGAAAATAGCGTTGAGCTAAGGGCAATTCGCGGGCGGGTTCGCAAGCGAGCAATTGCCCATCTGCCCACACTTGGTAAGTTTCCGGATCCACTTCAATATAGGGAGTGAGGCCGTTCAGCTTCATGTCAGTTTTCTGAATTTTGCGGGTATCGGACACGGGAACCGCGAGTTTTTGCAAGTTAAGCTGACTCGGAACGTCTAATTCTAGGGCGGCTTGGGAGAGAAACGTGAGACAGGTAGCGTGGCGATCGCCGGCAAAACTGCCAAACATCGGCTGCATGTGGATGGGTTGCGGGGTGGGAATGCTGGCGTTAGCATCGCCCATTTGCGCGTAGGCGATCGCGCCGCCTTTGATGACCAGTTGGGGTTTGACGCCGAAAAAGGCGGGATTCCAGAGGCACAAATCTGCCAGTTTGCCTTCTTCGATCGACCCCACATAGGTGGCGATGCCGTGGGCGATCGCCGGATTGATAGTATATTTCGCGATATACCGTTGCGCCCGGAAGTTGTCCTGTTCTGCCTCGGGAGTTGCGCCATCCGGGGGCGGGAGAAACCCGCGCTGCACTTTCATTTTATGGGCGGTTTGCCAAGTGCGAAGGATAACTTCTCCCACTCGTCCCATTGCCTGAGAATCCGAGGCAATCATGCTAATCGCCCCCAAGTCGTGCAAAATATCCTCGGCGGCAATGGTTTCGCGGCGAATCCGGGATTCGGCAAAGGCCACATCTTCGGGAATGCTGCGATCGAGGTGGTGACACACCATCAGCATATCCAGATGTTCCTCTAAGGTATTGGCAGTATAAGGCCGCGTGGGATTGGTGGAGGAGGGTAGCACGTTGGCTTCGCCGCAGACTTTGATGATGTCCGGTGCATGTCCGCCTCCCGCACCTTCGGTATGATAGGTATGAATTGTGCGATTTTTAAAAGCGGCGATCGTGTTTTCTACAAAACCCGCCTCGTTGAGGGTGTCGGTGTGGATGGCAACCTGCAGGTCATACTCTTCCGCCACACCAAGACAGGTATCGATCGCGGCGGGAGTGGTACCCCAGTCTTCGTGCAGTTTCAGTCCCATCGCCCCCGCCATCACTTGTTCGATTAGGGGGCGCGGTTTGCTGCTGTTGCCTTTCCCGAGAAACCCCAGATTCACCGGAAAGGCATCCGCCGCTTGCAGCATTCGGTGAATGTTCCACGGACCCGGGGTGCAGGTGGTGGCATTCGTCCCCGTCGCCGGCCCGGTTCCGCCACCCAGCATGGTGGTGATTCCCGAGGCGATCGCTACTTCGATTTGTTGCGGACAAATAAAGTGAATGTGGGCGTCAATTCCCCCTGCAGTGAGAATCATTCCTTCCCCCGCCACTACTTCGGTTCCCGGGCCAATAATAATATCTACATTGTCTTGAATGTAGGGATTTCCCGCTTTGCCAATTTTAAATATTTTCCCGTTTTTTATCCCCACATCTGCTTTTACCACCCCCCACCAATCTAAGATAACTGCATTGGTAATCGCCAAATCTACCGCCCCTTCTTCGTTAGAAATGGGGGATTGTCCCATGCCATCCCGGATGACTTTCCCGCCGCCAAATTTCACTTCGTCGCCATAGGTGGTAAAGTCTTGTTCCACTTCGATAAATAATTCCGTATCCGCCAAACGGATGCGATCGCCCACCGTGGGACCATAGGTTTCCGCATAGGCGCGACGATTCATTCGATAGCTCATCTTCACTCCTCACGGGGAATTACTCATACCCGTTACTTTCCCCTCAGTTTATCACTCCTTGGCCTTGGCAGAGTTGATTTTCCATCGCGCCGGTGGCCACACCCTACGACTCTCCGGATCGGCCCAGGAAATGGCGAATTTTTGGCTAGGCTATTTGCCGATTTGCTGTTTGTTAGCATTCAACTGCCTCATGTTGCGTCAATTGAACGTCAAAAAATCTCCCGTTTTAGCGGGATTAATCGCTTTTTTTATGGTAATTGTGTTCTCGTCTCCCACTGTGGCGATTCCCGGAGAGGTGCAAACCTTTATCCGCAATTTAACCCCGGAAATGGAATCTTTGCTGCAACAAAAATTAGAGCGCCGACAGGTATTTTTCGACCTCACCCCTAAAGCGGAAAGAAATGCCACCCGGTTAAACCCTTATTCCCGCATTCATCGGGACACGGTGTTTGACCTGCGGGTTAATTATGAGGAGAATCTGCCGACTTTAACCGGGAAAGTTTTCGATTGGCAAGAACGAGATGTCATCGAACGAGTGGCCAACCAGAGTTTTGCCAATGGGGTGCGATCGCAGGTGGCGATATTTCCCTATAATGATGTAGATTTGGATTATGGAATTACTATCAAACCCTATAGCAATCTCTACACCAAACCCAGTACCGACATCGCCGATTTAGCCACTCAAGTGCGGTTGGGAACCCCGGTGAAATTGCTGCAATATAGTGGCGATCGCCGATTCGTGCGGGTGAGAATTGAAGATGATGGATATTTGGCCTGGATAAAGCGGGAGGATTTAAAAGAATGCGATCGCGATACGTTCGAACAGTGGGTTACTGCGCCGAAAGTTCAAATCGCCCGCACTCTCAATCGCCCGCAAACCCTGTATTTTGGCACCCGATTGCCCTATCGGCAATCGTCACCCGGGGCGAATTTTATCGGTCCAATTATGCCAAATACAGCCCTCAAGCAAGCGGGGGCAGAATCCGAGGCGATCGCGGTCATTTTACCCGATAATCGCGAAGTCCAATTAAACCGCCGCGATGTTATTTTACCGGAAAATTCTCCTCGGGATAAACCCCGGTTGTTGGAGATTGCCAAACAGTTTTTACCCCAAGGGGCGCTTGGCGGCGGACGCTATTTGTGGGGAGGAACGGTAGGCACTCGTTTGGATTGTAGCGGATTCGTGCAAACTGTTTTTCGCGCCGGGAATATTTATTTACCCAGAGATGCCTATCAGCAAAAGCTTTACACCCAACCGGTGGCGGGCAGTTTGCGAAATATTGATGAGTTACAACCGGGGGATTTAGTATTTTTTAGCGAGAACCGCCGCTTGGCGACTCATGTGGGAATTTATCTCGGGAATTATCGGTTTATTCATTCCACCCGTCGCGGCGGTTATAGTGGGGTGAAAATCAATCGGTTGAGAAATGGAACGCGCTACGATCGCTATTTTCAGCGCACCTATTTTGGTGGGGGGCGCGTCCCGATGCAGTTAATTGGCGATCGGGCGGCTTAATCTGGAGCGATAAAACCCTCGGTTTCCAATGGGTGACTGGGGGGAGGCGGAGTCTCGGGGAGAAGGTTTTCTCCTGGGGGGAACCAGAAATCGTGAATGGGTGGGCATTGCCCACCCTACAGTTTCTACGAGTTTGAGAATGCAGCGTACCGAAACATTATCTGATAAAAAAACTCGGCAGTTGAGCCGAGTTGAGCGAGCATGAGGATGCTAAGAGTTCCAAAATTAGATGGGAGTGACTAAACTAGAGTAAGGCAGTTGTAAAACAGTATTTAAAGCATTTGTCCGAAAGTCTTTTCCTCATCGCGCCAATTCTGCAATTGGTGTTTTGCCAACTGAGAACTTGGGGAAAGGAAGGGGACTTCGGTATTTCGATGTATTTACATTTTTAATTGTCAGCGATTTTTGTTGAATAGCCAGTGATTTACGTCGTGAGAAAAGATGATATTCGTCACGGGAAAAGAGTGAGCGCGATCGCGAGTCCCTGTGAGCTGGGAGTCATGTTTTGATGACATCAATGCCGAGGGGCCTGTGACCAGGGTCACAGTTGCTTTGGATCCAGTAGGAGAACCGGCGATCGCTGCGATCGCAATCACATTCGCCAGAGAAAATTATCACCGCCCCCACTGTCTCAAATCACTGAGCGCAACCGAGCAATTACGGATATTATGAAAGCACTGGGGGGACGAAATGCGTGCTTCTACGCAACCAGCGGGCCTCCCCCAGCGGTTGGATCCTTGTACTCTCAGATGACACAGAGGAGTGAGCATGAATGTGGTGTTGCAACCCCAGGGCAATTTAGATGTAAAAGTAGCGGCGATGCTACAGCAAAAGGTAGCGCGCTTAGCTTGGGAAAAACACAAGCGCTGGTTTATCGATTTAAGCGAGGTGAATTCTGCGGATCATTCCGGGTTGATGTCTCTGGTTGCGGCCCATCGACTGGCGCTGAAAACCGGACGCCGCTTAAGTTTGTGCAATATGAAAATGTCGCTTGTTTACCTGTTTGAAATTACCGAACTCGATCGCGTTCTCGATATTTTACCACACAACGAAGAAGCGCCCGATTTGGGAGAAAAAATAATATTTTAGTCCGGGGGTTGCCTAGGATTCAATTTATCTGTGCAAGGGGTGGGCAAAAAAGCCCACCCCGAATTTTTGTTACACTTCGATGGGCGATTCCGTTGTTTCTGGGATAGTGTAGGTGCCGCCCTCTTCAATTTCTACCCGCATTTTTTCATCCTGTCCGGTCACCAAACAAGCGCCTCGCTTGCGGGTAAAGTAGTTCCATGCCCATTGAATCATTACGATTAATTTGTTGTCAAATTCAATCAAAAAGTAGATATGGACGAAAACCCAAAACAGCCACGCGAGAAAACCGGAAAATTTCACAAATCCCAGATCCACGACGGCTGCATTGCGTCCAATGACAGCTAAACTGCCAAAATCCACATACTGAAAAGGCGGGCAATCTTGTCCTTTGAGACGGTGTTTAATCAGTTTCGCAACATATTCGCCTTCTTGCATAGCGACGGGGGCGACGCCGGGGAGGGGTTTGCCATCTTGATGAGCGTAATGAGCCAAGTCGCCAATAACAAAAATATTCGGCGCGTTGGGAAGGCTTAAATCAGCTTCCACGATAACTCGTCCGGCCCGATCGCGTTTGGCATCGGTGCGGTTTTCCAAAACTTGTCCCATTTCCGATGCTTTGACACCGGCGGCCCAGAGTAAGGTGCGCGTGGGAATAACTTCTTCGCGATCGCCTCGGCGAACCGTAACGGCATCATCCGCAACATTCGTCACTAAGCTATTGGTCTGTACCGTCACGCCTAATTTGCGAAGAGATTCTTCGGCTTTTGCGGATAATTCTGGCGGGTAAGGAGGCAGAATTCTATCCATCCCTTCGAGCAATAAAATTCGCGTGCTGGTCGGGTCAATGGTGCGGAAATCTTCTTTTAACGTGTTGTGGGCTAATTCGGCGATCGCCCCGGCTAATTCCACTCCCGTCGGTCCTCCACCGGCGATCGCAAAGGTTAACCAGCCTTTTCGTTTCTCCGGATCCGGTTCTTTTTCTGCGGCTTCAAATGCCATCAAAATCCGCCGCCGCACTTCTAAGGCATCTTCGACGGTTTTTAATCCCGGTGCTTTTTCTCTCCACTGTTCGTTGCCAAAATAATGATAGCTAACTCCCGTGGCTACAATTAAAAAATCATAGCTCAATTCTTTACCTTTCAGGATGACGTTTTGCTCCTGTGGGTCGATATCTACCGCTTCTTCCATCAGCACTTTCGTATTTTTATTGCGACTGAGGACGCCGCGCAACGGAGAAGCAATATCCCCCGGAGACAAACTGCCAGTTGCCACTTGATACAGAAGGGGCTGAAATAAATGGAAATTTCGCTTATCGATTAAGGTGACTTCCACGGGAGCGCGCCCGAGTGCCTGGGCCGTATAGAGTCCCCCAAATCCGCCGCCAATAATGACCACATGCGGGGGAGAATTTTTCTGTTTCGCATCTACCATTGGGAATAAATTTCCAATTCAATTTACAAGTCAATCGGGAAAAACAAACCCCGGTGCATTTGCGATGAGGTTTGCTTTCCAGATCTATTTTAGAGTAAGGAAATTTTGGCAGAATTGAGGTAGTCTCGGCTACAGAGCGAGTTAGTGTTAGCGCTCGAGAGAACCGTTGATTTTCTGATTGAAGCCGTAAATCTGACGAGTGCCGACAAAGGGGACTAATTCCACTTCGCGATCGTCTCCTGGCTCGAAGCGCACTGCAGTGCCGGCGGGAATATTCAGATGCATTCCTTGGGTCCGATCGCGCTCGAAGTGCAGGGCTTCATTCACTTCGTAAAAATGAAAATGCGACCCTACTTGAATCGGGCGATCGCCTGCATTGGCCACCGTCAGCCGCAGGGTTTCTCGACCCGCATTTAACTCGATTTCTCCCGCTTTAACGATATATTCTCCGGGTATCATATTCACCTCTGTTTTCTGAAATTTGAACGAGTTTCGCCAATATAATTACCGAATCGGATTGTGAACCGTGACCAATTTTGTGCCGTCGGGAAAGGTGGCTTCTACCTGCACTTCGGTTATCATTTCCGGTACCCCTTCCATCACCTGCTCCCGGGTGAGCAAGGTGGTGCCATAACTCATTAATTCTGCCACAGTTCGTCCTTCTCTTGCCCCTTCGAGAATGGCTGCAGAAATATAGGCCACGGCTTCTGGATAATTGAGTTTTAAGCCTTTGTCTTTGCGGCGTTCCGCTAGTAACGCAGCGGTAAATACCAGTAATTTGTCTTTTTCTTGCGGTGAGAGTTGCATGATTATTCCTGTGGTTCAGATTCGATAATGGGTTCTAGTTCGGCGATAAACGAGTTCGGTTATCCACGAACATAAATCACCTCGGCGGAGTCGAGAACCTGCTGGCGAAAATAGCGACTGAGTTCTTATGGGGTTCGCAAATCTACTTTTCGTCCTAACATTTCCGTCAGTTCGATTTCCATCCCGACTAGCCCAAAAAAAACGATGCTTTTATCTGGCATAAATTCTACCAGAAAATCGATATTGCTTTCCGGGGAAAAGTCATCGCGCAGAACTGACCCGAACAAGGAGAGTTTTTGGATGTCATTGTGTTGGCAGAATTCGGCAATTTTGTCAAGGGGAATTTCGATGGGCAATTGATGGGGTTTCATGGAATTTTGCTTCAGTTTACAAAGGCCAAACGCGCGGGGGGCAACTGGGACGGTGTAAGAAGGATAGGCGCAGGAGTTCCCAAATGTCTGTAAACCAGTGTCGCACCTCTGCGGTGGAATCGCCGCGATATCGACATAATAATCCGTCGGTGAGGCGGGTGACACCGACTTCGCCGCCTTTCTCGGGGAACAGACTGCGCGCTTGCTGGACGAGGTGTCGGGTCACGGGTTCTCCTACCCAGGCTAGCGTAGCTACAATTGGGCGACATGCTAGGCGGTTGGGAGTCGCGATCGCCGCTGCAGACCCGATCGCCTGTTGTCGGTCGATCCACAAGGGTCGTCCGGTTTGCCAAATTTCACTGTGCGATCGCCAATGTCCCCGCCGGAACGTTTCCCCCCTGGCACTGCGCCCAAATCGGCTAATTTCCCACAACAAAACCCGGGCACCCGGCGCTAATTCTACCCGCATCTCTTGCCGATAAATCGCTCCGTCAAACACAATCATTTCCTGGGGCAAACACTCCAACACCGCATCTTTTTCCACAATAATGCTAATTTTTTGAGTAGCAGTTTCTCCCTCACTGCGATACAGTTTTGCCGCCGATGCTGTGGTAATCAAAGCATGAGAATTGGGTTCGAGGCGAATATCTTGCGAGAGGCGATCGCCGCCGACAATTCCGCCGGCAGTGTGCAAAATTACGCTATGACAAATGGCGTTTCCCTCTGGATAAAAGGGGCGCTGAACTTTCAACGGCGCTTGGACGCGATCGCGCATCAGTTTGGTGGCACCGCCGCAATTGCGATACCCTAATTCCACCTTGCCATGCCATCCGGCGGCGGTATTTTCTCCCCGTTCTGGAGAAAAAGCAATGGAGTTATTTTGGCGGTTCATGGATATTTTTTCCACAGTGAGGACAAATTTGAGGTGGTCGGATTATTTTTTTGCGTCGCTCTTTTCTCGCGGCAATTTCTTCAGAAAAACCAGATGCCAGGATGCCTGCCGGTAAGGCAAAAATGCCGATACCCAACATAGCAACCCCGGCACCGAATACCTTGCCGATCGCGGTGACGGGATACACATCACCATAGCCCACAGTGGTTAATGTCACCACGCCCCACCACATTGCTGCGGGAATATGAGGAAATGCTTCCGGTTGCGCTTCATGTTCGGCAAAGTAAATAATACTCGACGCCGCGAGCAATAGCAAAATCACCGCCGAAAAGGTTAAAATCAGTTCTTCTCTTTTTGAAAAAATAACTTTAATTAGGGTGCGTAATGATTTAGAATAGCGACCGAGTTTGAATAGCCGCAATAACCGAAACAAGCGCAAGGCGCGGATAATTCGTAAATCTACGAATAAAAACGGCAAATAAAACGGGATAATTGCGATTAAATCGATTAAAGCTAAAGGCGTGAGGGTGTATTTCAGCCGCCCCCACACCGGATGGCGGAATCGCGGAGAAGCGTTACAAGACCATACCCGCAGAATATATTCTAGGGTAAAAACCGTGACGGAAAACGTTTCAAAGGATTGAAAAGCATCAGAAAATTCAGCCGTTATCCAGTCTACGGTTTCTAAGGCAACGGCAACCACATTGAGTAAAATGAGGGAAATAATAAAAACATCGAATAATTGACTGAGGCGATCGCTCGCCCCAGCCACATCTAAAATAATATAAATTCGTCTTTTGAGCTGTTCGTTCATGGGTAGCAAGGCGATCGACAAGGGAAATCCCCTCACGGATCGATTCCGAATGAGAGACATGGGAATTTTTCGCAATTCAAACCGCGAGAAACCGCTGAATGACATCATTGCTGAGTTCATTCGTGGCACCGGCGGCGACGATTCCGCCCTTTTGCATAGCATAATACCAATCCGCCTGTCGGACAAAATGCAGGTGTTGTTCGACAAGCAGCACCGAGATACCCGTAGACTGGATAATGCGACGCACGGCGGCTTCAATTTCCAGGATAATCGAGGGTTGAATGCCTTCGGTGGGTTCGTCGAGTAGCAGCAAACGAGGACGCCCCATCAACGCCCGGGCGATCGCCAATTGTTGCTGTTGTCCCCCACTCAAATCGCCTCCCATGCGGTTTAACATGGGTTTTAACGCCGGAAATAACTCGAAAATTTCCGCCGGAATCCCGGGGGTTTTCGGAGGTTTCGCACAAGCTTCTAAACCCAAAATTAAATTTTCCTTCACCGTCAGTCGGGGCATGATTTCCCGCCCTTGCGGCACGTAGGCAATGCCCATTTTCGCACGGCGATCGGGCGTTTTTCCTCGCAGATTGTTTCCCGCAAAATCAATCTGTCCCTCGCGCGGTTGGATTAACCCCATCACGGTTTTTAATAAGGTGGTTTTCCCCACGCCATTGCGCCCGATGAGACACACCATTTTCCCGGGCGGAACGCTCAAATCTACATCCCGCAAAATGTGGCTTTCGCCATAATACACATTTAAACCCGATATGTCTAATTGAGGTAAATTTGCCTTGATTTCTTCGCTCATTGTTTGCGTTTAATTTATCCTGTTTTTACTTCAGTAGCGCCCTATAAGCTCGCACAGCACAATATAATTTTACAACAAATTGCTCGTTGTGCTGGTTTCCCCTGTCTGGGTACGAAACAGGGAAGGCGCTGCCTCCAAACCCGGCTCTAACCGATAACTTAGGCCGCATCTTCTGGCGCAGTTCCCAAATAAACCTCGATAACGCGCGGGTCATTTTGCACTTCTTCGATTGTCCCTTCGCACAATAGGGAACCTTCATGCAACACCGTGACTTTCCGGGCAATTTGTCGCACGAATTCCATATCGTGTTCGATGACAATAATCGAGTGACTTTCTGCCAAAGACAGCAGCAATTCGCCCGTAATTCGGGTTTCTTCATCGGTTAAGCCAGCCACCGGTTCGTCCACCAGCAACAAATCGGGAGACTGAGCCACCAGCATCCCGATTTCCAACCATTGTTTTTCCCCGTGAGAAAGCAATCCGGCTTTGATATCGGATTTGGCAACTAAGCCAATAGTTTCTAACAAGCTGCGGACGGTTTTTCGTTCTCCAGAGGTGGGCTTTTTCAGCAAAGTAGCGAATACATTTTTCTGGCGATTGACCGATAGTTCTAAGTTTTCCCGAGGGGTGAGGTTGAGATAAACCCGGGGGGTTTGAAATTTGCGTCCGATACCGAGGCGGGCGATTTGATGTTCGGAGTAAGACCGCAGGTTTTTCCCTTTAAATAGGACTCGTCCTGCGGTGGGTTTCACCTGGCCGGTGATGACATCTAAAAAGGTGGTTTTTCCGGCTCCATTTGGCCCGATGACTACGCGCAGCTCCCCGGCTTCCATGTTAAAATTGAGCTGGTTTAAGGCATTAAATCCGTCAAAACTCACGGTTAAGTTTTCGATTTCTAGAATTCTCGCACTCACGCTGTACCTCTGGGTTTGGGACTGGTTACGATCGCGGTTCTAAATTTTCTCGTTCCCCCTGCACTTCTGGGTCTTCTTCTAAGCTGGGATAGGTAATGACATAGCGGGGATGGCGAATCACTCGGCGAACAAATTCCCCACTGGATTGGCGCAACCACCCGACAATTCCGTTTGGCAGCACCATCACCACAAACAGGAATAATGCCCCCTGGAAAAAGAGCCAAATATCGGCGAATTGTTCGCTAAATAAACTTTTGGAAGCGTTGACTAACACAGCTCCGAGAATGGCTCCCACTAAGGTGCCGCGCCCCCCGACGGCGACCCAAATCACCATTGCGATGGAAAAGTCGATCGCCATTGCTTCGGGGGAAATAATCCCGCTTCTGAGGGTAAACATAGCCCCAGAAATGCCCGCTAATGCGCCGGAAATGGCAAACACCAGGGCTTTAAATCCGGTGGGATTGTAGCCAGAAAACCGCACGCGACTTTCATCGTCGCGAATGGCAATTAGCAAGCGTCCAAATCGCCCGCTGGTCAACCCGCGACAGAGGGCATAAGCGCCGGCTAGTAACACCACGGTTAAAATATAGAAACCGTACTGGGTTTTGGCGTCGTTGACGGGAAATCCGAGCAGGGTGTTAAAGTTCGTTAATCCATTGGTGCCGTTAATCAGTTCTTGTTGACCGTTGAAGAAGTTAAAAAAGATAATGGTTGTGGCTTGGGTTAAAATGGAAAAATACACCCCTCGGATGCGGTTGCGGAAAACGAGATAGCCGAGGATGCCGGCTAATAAGGCGGGAATCAGAAATACCGCCAACAGGGTGAAGGGAAAGGAATGAAAGGGTTGCCAAAACCAAGGCAGTTCGTTGATGCCATAAAGGGTCATAAAGTTGGGAAGCTGACTGCTGGCGTTGGCAGGAAATTGTAATTTCAGGTGCATGGCGATCGCATATCCGCCTAATGCAAAAAACACCCCATGTCCCAAACTCAACATGCCCGTGTATCCCCAAATCAAATCGATTCCCAAAGCGGCGATCGCTAAGGCTAAATAGCGATGCAACAGTTCTAGGCGAAAGCTGGAGAGTACCAGGGGCATGACGATAATTAAAATCAGGGCGATCGCTCCCACAATGGCGGCTTCCATCAGGCGCGATCGCTGTCTAGAAAAATTCGATACTTTTTGAATAAAGTTTAAATTCCTGATTCCATATTCTGCAATTTCCTCTCGCTCCTCCGTCATTTCCTGGCCTTGTTCCCCTTGTTTTTCCTCTTCCATCAGACTTGCCTCTCCCTTCTATTTCTCCTGTTTTCACCCCTTCTTTCTTAAGCGTCCACCGCGCGACCTTTTTGCGGGAAAAGACCAGCAGGACGCACCTGAAGGAAGAGAATAATTAACGCAAATACCATCACTCTGGCCATACTGGTGGTGGCAAAAAATTCCAAAAATTCAGCCAGGGGCGGAATCGGGGCTAAAATGACAGGTAAAATTCCCGAACCAATGCAATAATTTAAAGTCCCGATCGCCAATGCAGCAACCACGGTTCCGATGAGTTTGCCCACGCCACCGACGACCACCACCATAAAGGCATCTACGATATAATTTTGTCCCGTATTCGGACCGACGGAACCGAGCAAACTAATCGCACAGCCGGCCACTCCAGCTAACCCGGAACCCAGGGCAAACGTCAGGGCATCCACAGTTTGAGTGGGAATGCCCAAACAAGCGCTCATGCTGCGATTTTGGGTCACGGCGCGAATTCGCAATCCCCAGGGCGATCGCAACAAAAATAGGTAAATCGCCACCACACAAACAATCGTTAACCCAATAATAAACAACCGCGCGTAAGGCAGTTGAAAATTGCCCACCGGCAACCCGCCGCGCAACCAACTCGGTGCGGTTACATCTACATTTTGCGCCCCAAACCAAGGCTGAGTTGCGCCTAACTTAAATATCTGCCCCAACCCCACACTGGCGGCGATCGCAATGCCCGCCGATAAGGGCAACATGACCGCCCCCATCCATTGGGGAATTCTGCGCCACTTTCCCCACCGCTTTATCGCCCAAAATCCGCCAAAAAACAGCAGGCAAAACACCGCAATTCCCACAACCATCGCCCAACTGACGCTGCGGACAAATTGCTGCAAAATCAAACTTACCCCCCAGGTAGCCAGCAGGGTTTCCAGGGGACGTCCGTAAAGATAGCGAATCACCCCCTTTTCTAAGATTAATCCCACCCCAGCGGCAACTAAAAACGCCAAGGGCAAGGCAAAAATAATGTAAATTTCTACCCCCACATCGCCCAAAAATTTAAAGCCATTTTGCACCACAAAGGTGGTGTAAGCCCCCAGCATCATCAATTCTCCATGCGCCAGGTTAATGACGCCCATGATGCCAAACACGATCGCCAAGCCCAGGGCGACAATTAACAACACCGCCCCAACACTTATCCCGTTAAATACACTGGTGAGAAATAATTCCATTTAATTCAGGGGTTTGGGTTTTCAATTGGCCTACGTTTGAGTTCGTTTGTGGTGGGCAATGCCCACCCTACGGTTCATGCTAAATTCCTTTAAACCCCTTCCATTTTGTATTTTCCACCTTTTGTCGGCTCGGACCAATCGCAGGCAAATCCTTTGGTTTCGGCAACATATTGATTCCAGGGAATTGGCTCTACGGGTGCTTCGGTGGCATAGATAATTTTAAACATGCCATCTTCCCCCACTTCACCGATCCGCACGGTTTTCGCCAGGTGATTGTTGGGGGATAATTTGACGATGCCTCCTGGCGCTTGGAAGGTTTGCCCCCATGCGGCTTTTCTCACTGCTTCGAGATCCGCTGCATTCCCGGCTTTTTCCACCGCTTGTTTCCAGAGGTTGACCATGATATATGCCGCTTCCATCGGATCGTTGGTGACGCGATCGGAGCCATATTTGGCTTTAAATGCTTCGACAAATTTCTGGTTTTCTGGGGTGTCTACGGTTTGGAAATAGTTCCAGGCGGCATAGTGCCCTTGGAGATATTCAGATCCGATCGCTTTGACTTCTTCTTCGGCAATGCTCACGGACATGGTAGGATATTTATCTGGGGTTAATCCCGCCCCTTGCAGTTGTTTAAAAAAGGCCACGTTACTATCGCCGTTGAGGGTGTTAAAAATGACCCCTCCTTCGGGCAAAGCGGCTTTAATTTTGGTAATAATTGGGGTGACTTCTGTGCCGCCGAGTTCGATATAGTCTTCTCCCACGGTTTCTCCGCCTTGGGCGGCGAGTTGGGCTTTGATAATCGTGTTTGCGGTGCGCGGAAAGACGTAGTTCGACCCGATGAGGAAGAATTTATTGCCTTTATTTTCTAGTAGCCAATCTACGGCGGGTTCGATTTGTTGGTTGGGGGCTGCGCCGGTGTAGAATATATTTTTAGAACATTCCTGACCTTCGTATTGTACCGGATACCACAGCATGTGGTTTTTGGATTCAAAGACGGGTAAAACGGCTTTGCGCGAGGCACTGGTCCAGCAGCCAAATACGGTGACGACGTTATCTCGGTCGATTAATTTGCTGGCTTTTTCGGCAAAGGTGGGCCAATCTGATGCGCCGTCTTCGACGATCGCTTCTACTTTTTTGCCGAGAATTCCGCCGGCTTGATTGATTTGTTCGATCGCTAGTAATTCGGCGTCCACGACGCTTTTTTCGCTAATTGCCATTGTCCCGCTAAGGGAATGCAAAATGCCGACTTTAATCGTGTTTCCCTCACCCGCACTTTCGGATTCCGTGGATTGAGTGGTTGAGGCGTTGGTTTCTGCAGCGGGATTGTCGCTACAAGCTTTGAGTAGAAAACTGCTTCCCAATGCGGCAGAACCGTACCATAAAAATTTCCGCCGACCAAATTTTTTTGTCATTTTGCGAGTCAACTCCTATCGAAATCAGCTTGCGATCGCCACCCTCGATATTAAAGGATGGTTAATCTGGGCAATTGTAGTTTTGACTACAGAATTTTTTCAGACGGTGGGCAATGCTCACCTACGGCAAGGGTTAACCCATGTTCTCCTCGATAAATGCGATCGCCCCTTCTAATCCTTCTTTGGTTTTCAAATTGGTAAAAATAAACGGTTTATGACCGCGCATTTTTTTCGCATCCCGTTCCATCACTCTTAAATCTGCTCCCACCAGGGGCGCTAAGTCGATTTTATTGATAACCAACAAATCGGATTTGGTAATCCCCGGACCGCCTTTTCGCGGAATTTTATCCCCGGCGGCAACATCGATGACGTAAAGGGTTAAATCCACTAATTCGGGACTAAATGTGGCGGCGAGATTGTCTCCACCACTTTCGAGAAATACCAGGTCTAATGGGGCTATCCGCTGTTCTAGCTGTTCGATCGCCGCTAAATTGATAGAGGCATCTTCGCGAATTGCCGTATGAGGACATCCCCCGGTTTCGACCCCTACAATCCGATCCCCGGCTAATGCCTGCGATCGCACCAAAAACTGGGCATCTTCTTGGGTATAAATATCATTCGTCACCACGGCTAAATTGTAGCGATCGCGCATCCCTTTGCACAAGGCATCCACTAATGCCGTTTTCCCCGACCCCACGGGTCCTGCTATTCCCACCCGAAACGCATTCATGGTCATTTTTACTTTCACGATGTAGAATTTTAATTTTACCTGACTCTGGGAATTTAACTTCTAAATAAGCGGCTGTAGAGGGTTTCGTGTTGCATACTCGCCAATGACAACCCCCAGCTACAACTGCTGAGATTATTATCCTCTAAAGCGAGAATTTCTTGGGTCGAGGCTATCAGCATCGGTTGTAAGTTTAATAATAGCTGTTGTCCGGCAGTTTGCCCCAGGGGAATGAGTTTCACCCCGGCAGTGATGAGATTGGATGCCCAACTGTGCAAGTAGCCGATCGCGGCAGTTTCTTCGGGAATTTGCTCCGCAACCGCTGCCATGCCAAAGGCGATCGCAAAATTGCAGGGGGTTTCGGCAAAGATTTCCGGCAATTCTGGCAATTTTTCCGGCAGCATGGCGAACAATAACTGCAGCAAACTATTGCCCATCTGCCAACTTTGTTCGCGCAGTTCTTCGGTTTCTCGGGCCGCCGATAACCAGGCATTCCAGTATTGCAATTGCGCGATATCGCCTCGGGCAAAACTGCGGTGCGATCGCAGCATTACCGCCGCATCGACGCGAATCGTTCCCCCGCGCAATTCCCACTCGATCCACTCTGCCAAACTGTGGCGATCGCCAACAATTTCTCGCTCTACCAGGGTTTCTAATCCTTCCGAATAACTGTAAGCGCCGACGGGTAAGCCAGGACTGGCAAATTGCAGTAAGGATAATAAGGCAGTTGGGGTTAACATGACCGAGGGTTTTTTCTCCCGTCAATTGATTTTTTCTCCCTGAAGCCAACCGGTTTAATTTCCCCGCTTCTCGCGGGTTTTTAATGTCCGTGGTGGTGACCATATGCGCCGATTTCCGGTGCAAAAGGAGCCACTTCTTCGATGACGGTTAAGCCAAATTGTTGCAACATGGATTTTAACACGGAATCTACTTCTAAGCGCAAATAAGTTGCCGTAATTTCTAAGGAAACGTGACGATTTCCCAAATGATATGCGGCGCGCACTAAGTCGATCGCGCTGTTGCCGGTAACGGTTAAAACCGGTTCGGGTTTGGCGATGACGAGGACGAGAATTTCCCCGGTTTCGGTTGCTAAGCGATCGCGATCGCGTAGAACCGTTCCTCGGGGCAATTTCACATAAACCGCTTGTCCTTCCTCAGTGGTAAACCGATGGCGACTGCGGGTGCGATCCTCTGCGGTGAGGGAAAGGGTAAAGTGAGTTACCGCGTCCTCGTCCGGTGGCAAATGTTGGGTTAAGGTTAACATGAAATTTATAATAAGCAAGCGGACCGATTATTTGGCAAATTGTTATGATGAGGCGGAGCCTCGGTGGGGTTCCAGGCGGGAGCCTAGGAACGAGGGAATGAGGGATATACTGACTGAGAGAAGCCGTGAAGCTGGAAGATTTACTCCGACAAAATCGTACCATTCGGGTGATTGGGTTTGACGATGCGCCGTTTCTTCGCGGTGCTGGGGGCAAGGTGGCGATCGCGGGGGTGGTGTGCGCCGGTACTCGCTTCGAGGGGATGCTGTGGGGGGAAGTGACCCAAGATGGCTTTGATGCCACGGATACCCTCTGCGAGCTGCTGATTGGCAGCAAATTCCTGCCGCAATTGCACCTGGTTTTGCTCGATGGGATTGGGTTTGGCGGGTTTAACTTGGTGGACTTGCCCCGGTTGCAGGACCGATTGCAACTGCCCTGTGTCGCCGTGATGCGCCGCCATCCGCGATTGCCACCCATGAAAGAGGCAATGTCCCGGTTGCCACATTTCGAGCGACGCTTGTCGATTTTACAGCGGGCGGGGGCGATTTATCACGTGCCGCCGTTTTTTTTCCAAGTCTGCGGGGAAGATCCGGCGATCGCTGCCTCGGCACTGCAACGAGTGACTGACTGCGGCAAAGTGCCAGAAGCCTTGCGCCTCGCCCATTTAATCGGGGCGGCTGTGGTCACAGGCGTAAGCGGCAGTTCGGCGTAAGCGAGGGGAAAAAAAATTTTTTGCCGCACCGCTAGCCAATCGCCAAACATTCTGTTATAATAAACTATTGTGAAACGCGCCGATGTAGCTCAGTTGGTAGAGCACTTGATTCGTAATCAGGCGGTCGCGGGTTCGAGTCCCGCCATCGGCTTTTTGCAAATTATTCGTAGAGGTAAAAACCTAGCGGCAGATTTTCCTCGGTCAATCTGCCGCTCTTTTTGTTGCCAAATTACCGCTTATTTCCACCCCCGTTCGGCTTGTTGCAATACGTAGGCGGAGACATCTTCGAGTTCTTTGTCATTTAAGCGATCGCGATAGGCTGGCATCGGGTTTTTGCCCCGCGCCACATATGCGGCGATCGCCTCCAAGGTTTCTAAATGATTCCGTTTCAACGCACCTTTTTTCAGGGGTTTCCACCAGCGAATGATGTTCCCGCCATTGGGATGACAGCCGGCACATTGCACGGTGAAAATTTGCGCGCCGTTTGCCAGTTCTGCCGCGATCGCCGGTGGCTGAATAGTCAGGGCGATGGTTACCACTGCCAGCAGTACAATTTTAATCAGTTTTTTGGCCATTTTTCTCCTATGAATCTTGACAACTGGAGCGATAAGAACATAAAATGCGCTCGATTGAAATCGCGCCGAACCAAGTTGGCGTCCGCCTTGGCGGACTCATTTTTTGGGCGACTATTTCTCGCACAATAATATCGGGGTTGTGGGGCTTTTTCTATCTGCGCCGATATTCGTCGCCACAGTCGCCAATTAACTCGAATAAATTGCGCGATCGCTCCCCAATTGCCTGAATTTTTTCTACATCTTCTGCATCTAAACTAAACTCAAACACCTTGGCATTGTCTTCGATATGTTGAGAAACGCCCAAGCGCGCGCCCACGATCGCACCGGCTACCGCTGGATTTTCCAACACATACCTAACCGCTACATTGGCAATACTCACCCCATGCTTATCGGCAATCTCTTTCAGGGTTTGCAACAAGGATTGAAATAATGTCCAGTCGCCCCACGCCTTAACCATATTCATGTATTTATTCAAAGAAGCAGTCTGGAACATTCCCCAACCCGGTTCCGACTTGCCTAAATATTTTTCGGAAAATAAACCGCCGCCTAGGGTGCCGTAGGCGAAGAGTTTGATATTGTTTTCCTGGCAAAACTTTACCATTTTCACTTCTGGACGGCGATCGAGCACGGAAAACTGCACTTGGTTGGAGACAATATTAATGCCGCTATCCAGGATAATTTTTAAATGTTCCGTGTCGAAATTGGTAAGCGCCAAATGCTTGATTTTCCCTTCCGCCTGCAGTTCTGCCATGTATTTGAGGGCATCGAGGTAATTCGGGTTGCCATATTCCCACCAGTGAAACTGCATCAAGTCTAGGGATTCTACGCCCATGCGCTGACGAGAAATATCGATATTTTCCTCCACCACCTGACGGGTCATTTTAGTGGGTCTCGGCACCCATTTGGTAAAGGCTTGCAGGTTGGCGAGGGCCTCTGGACCGCGCTGGTGGATGATTTGCTGGCGAAATTCGCCGATAAAATCTTCTGCTGGTCCGTAATGGTCTGCTAAGTCCCAGGTGGTAAAGTCGGCATCCATATAGTCAAACATGGATGCGATCGCTTGTTTGCGGTTGATGCGTCCGTGACCGCCAGAAACCTGCCACATCCCGTTTAAAATGCGACAGATATTCAAATCTGGAGTCAACTGGATTCGACTGGATTCGGGTAGCTTCATTCTCCCCCCTCTCGGTGGCTATACTTGTGGGTATTGTAAAATACGAAAGTAACGTGCGATTCGTTCCTGCCAAAAGTCAAGGAAAATCTCCGAAACGTGGGCAGGGTAAGGTTCCAAAAGGGCCTT
>NZ_JAYFEQ010000210.1:0-737 GCF_055795085.1 Phormidium sp. CCY1219
GCTTGACCCAACGCCGACATCACACCACCGTCATTCCCAGCAGCGGCCACAATCATGACGTTATTCTGACGTGCATACTCGATCGCCGCTCGTTCTTGAGGCGTAAACTCATAACGAGTCGTCACATTCCCCTCAGCATCTATTTGAGTCAAATCCATACTCAAATTCACCACCGCATTGGGTTGACCTGACGCTTTCGCTGCATCCACAAATTCTACTAGCGATTCGGCCCATTTGCCAGAACCGATCGCGCGTCCCGCCCAAATCGGCGCATCGGGATTAATCCCATCAATGCCAATTCCATTGTCTTTTTGAGCGGCAATCAATCCTAACACATGGGTGCCATGTTCGTTGCCTTCACCTTCTGCCAACAACGGGTTATCATCTCCATCCACCCGGTCTTGGCCTAAAATAATCCGGGAATAGTCAATATCGGGATTATTGGCACTAAATCCGGTCTCGATAACACCAACTAATGGTTGAGAAGTTTCGGAAAATTCAAAGGTTTCCGGTTCAGCCGGTGCGGGGGGTGCTTCTCGCACTACCATATCTTCGACTCGCGCAATTAAAGCCGAAGTATTCTCGCTGACGGGAGTTGCATTTTCCTGATTCTTCAAGCTTTCGGTCAGGGTTTCTAGCCGTTCCATTAAGGAAGTGCTAATCGGATTTCCACCGGAAATCTCTGCATCGGCTTCTCGTTGTTTCAAGGTTTGAGTTAAGTTTTCTAACCGAGAAAT
>NZ_JAYFEQ010000211.1:0-1581 GCF_055795085.1 Phormidium sp. CCY1219
GCCCCCCTTTCCAAGGGGGGTTGGGGGGATAAAACCTCAATAGCCCCCCTTCCCAAGGGGGGTTGGGGGGATAAAACAAAATATTCCCTTAATACCTGTTTCAAAATTCCTCGCGCCTGGGAAACGCGCTTGCGGACATTGGCGTAAGAAATATTCTGTCGATCCGCAATTTCTTGATAAGAAAGTTCGCGTTTGAAGTGCAGGAGAAAGGTCTCCCGCAGTCGGTTCGGTAAACGAGCGATCGCCCGACGGACAACAATTTTTTCCTCCTCTGCTTCTAAGAAACTTTCTGGAGTTTCCGATTCCCCAGACTTCCTCAAAACTTCTATATTTTCTACATTTTCTATATTTTCCAGACTCTCCACCGCTTGAGTTCTGCGTCTGCGGTGAATATCGATGCAGAGGTTCCGAGTCAACTGAGTCAGCCACCCCTTCACATTATCAATTGCTCCCACCCATTGTGCCATCTTTTCCTTCGCCTTGAGCATAGCCGTACTCAAGGCATCTTCAGCCTCAGTGGGGTTGCCATTCATCCACTCGAGACAGCGCCGATACAAATAATCTTCATGCTGTTGCCAAAGCTGCCAAAAAAGATCGTCGGAAAAATTTGGGAAAAATAAATCGATCTCGTATCGCTACGCGATACGAGATCGATTTATTTTTCCTTCATTGGCCAACTCTTTTTCTCTGGTTGGGGCAAAAGTCCGTCGCCTATTTATCCTTTTGTGATTAGAGACCTGACGCTCGTCGTTAAGGTGTAACGGGGTTGAAGCCATAAGTCTGTTGGGTTGCTAGGGCGCTGGTATTAGCTTATATTCTAACTTATTCTGATAAGTTTATGCCTTTCATTCCATTCGCGGGGTTTGAGGGAAAAGCCCCCTTCTATTCGCGGGGTTGGGGGGATGATCCGAAGCGGAGTGGCGTTCCCTTCGCGGGGTTGAGGGAAAAGCCCCCTTCTATTCGCGGGGTTGGGGGGATGATCCGAAGCGGAGTGGCGTTCCATGCGCGGGGTTTGAGGGAAAAGCCCCCTTTCCAAAGGGGAGTTTGGGGGGATAAAATAGGACTAAAACTTTACCAGCCCCCAAAATCATGTCTCAATTAAAAGAGGGACGCTATTTTCTCCCCTATAATCCCTCCCTTGTCGAACGAGCAAAAGAAATGCGAAAAAACCCTACCCCAGCAGAACGCAAGCTATGGCAGCAGTATTTAAGGAAGTTTCCTTTTAAAGTGTGGCGGCAAAAACCAATTGATAATTTTATTGTTGATTTTTATTGTGCCAAATTAAAGTTGGTTATCGAGGTCGATGGGGATACTCATTTTACCGAAGATGGGATGATTTATGACGAAAAACGCACTCAAATTTTAGAAGGTTACGGTTTGCAGGTGGTACGTTTTACCAATGATGAGGTGATGAATTGTTTTGATGGGGTTTGTTATTCTATTGGTGAGTTTATCCCCTCTAGTTTATCCCCCCTAGCCCCCCTTTGAAAGGGGGGAACCGGATTATCCCCCCTAGCCCCCCTTTGAAAGGGGGGAATTGGATTATCCCCTCTAGCCCCGGTTTATCCCCCCTAGCCCCCC